>JAIRZH010000060.1 GCA_031267335.1 Oscillospiraceae bacterium
ACGACCATATTTCGGTACTTTTTGATTTGTACTACGTTAAATTTTTTTACAATACATTGGTATTGTAAAAAAATTTTCCTTATCCAAACCAAAAATTACTCGAAATTTTGTCATTTCAAATAGCGGGAACAGGCTCTATAACCTTTTTTAAATCATTTTAAAAGTCTATCTCTAAAAAAACTCAGCAATTAACTAAATAATTTTTTGCCAAGAAATTAAAAATGGCTCAAACTTTAACGATATGGATTTTTAAAAATTCAAATATTATAATTGGAGTAGAGTAAATTACTATGAAAAATCCGGAGGTTTTATATGCAAAATTATTGTTTAGCGACTGATTCAACTGCCGATTTACCTTTTGAATTAATTCAAGAATTCGATATTAAAGTTATTCCTTTAAGCTATGAAGTTGAAGGTTCGATGCGCCAAGAATGCTTTGATCAAAATAGAAAAATTGAATTAAAAAAATTCTATGAAAGAATTCGAAATGGCGAGAAAATTAAAACTTCGCAAATTAACCCAACGGAATTTGTTGATTTTTTTAGTCCAATATTGGCAAATGGGCAAGATATTCTTTACATAGCTTTTTCTTCAGCATTAAGTGGCACTTATGGCTCTGCAAAGATTGCTTTAGATGAATTAAAAAAGAAATTTCCAGAACGTAAGATTTTTGTTGTGGATTCATTAAGCGCTTCCTTAGGGGAAGGTCTCATCGTTTATGAAACGGCATTAAAAAAACGTACAGGAATTTCTATTGAAAAACTAACACAATGGATTGAAGACAATAAATTAAAAATATGCCATTGGTTTATTTTAGATGATTTAAATCACTTGAAATCAGGCGGACGAATTTCCACTATGACTGCTTTTTTTGGTTCGATACTGAATGTAAAACCGCTATTAAATGTTGACGATAATGGTTGTTTAGTGATTAAAGGGAAGCATCGCGGAAAGCGCAAATCTTTAGAATTATTTGTCAAAAATATGAAAAATAGCGCTATATTGCCGGTTGATAATTTTTTTGTTACTCATTCACAATGCCAAGAAGACGCTGAGTTTATTGCCGATAAAGTCAAATCTGAATTCGGAACCAAAAAAATAGTAATAAACGAAATAGGCTCAGTAATCGGTTCGCATACAGGCATTGGCACAGTTGCTATATTTTTTCGGGGTAATAAAAGAGATAGATGATTTTAAAAGAAGCCAAAAAATTCGCTTTGCTCATTAAGCAATCTAATGAATTTTTAGAAATGCAAAAAACAAAAAATGCTCTTAATTTGGATCCTAATTTAAAAAAACTTAATGAAAAATTTGATGAAATAAGAGAAGAATTAAATATAAGTATGTCGCAAGATGACCCAGACTCCAAAAAAATTAAAATTCTAGGAAGAGATTTACGTAAAGTATATGAAGAAATTCATAATACTCCTGTCATGCAAGATTATGATTCCGCGAGATGCAATTTCGATGCACTTTTAGAAAAAATAAATGTAATAATTAATGAAAGTACAGCTAATATTTTGGATAATGAAAGTTTTTCGGGTTGTGGCGGAAATTGCGGCTTTTGTAATGGCTGTTTTTAATTTTTTAGAGCCTGTCTAATATTTCCTAAGCAATACAGATTTAACGATAAAATTTTTAAAATTCAAAGCGTGAGGAAAGCGAATACTGATGTATTTAACTGACGAGCAATACAGAATTTTAAAAATTTTAGTTAAATATGTGTTGCTAAAGAGATATTAGGCAGGCTCTGAGGGTTTTCTTCCTCCGACGATTGCATTTTTATACTCTTTATTTGGGTCGCGCTTATGTTTTGGCACATGATCTTTGATTTTTCCAAAATTCATCGTTGATTGTCCATGATTTATAACTTTGTTTATTTTCTATTTATTTACTCCGGTTTTAAAATTTAATGTGGATTCAATTAATTCACGTAATTCACATTGAGCTAACTACAATGCTATATGCTGCTATACATGTTAACAGAATGATAGATATAATTATTTAGGAAACACTCCCGAAATTTTGTCATTTCAAATAGTAGAAACAGCCTCTAAAAACAGACTTCAAACAAGAACTTTGATTTTATTTTTAAATTTTAATAAAATAAGCTAAGAAATTTAAAAAAGGTGGTGATTTCGGTTTTGAAAAAAGTTCTCGTTATCGAAGATGAAGCAGCGATACGTGAATTCGAAGTAATAAATTTGCGTCGTGCCGGATATGAAGTCTTGGAAACAGGCGATGGAAAAAGTGCTCTTGAAATTCTTGAAAATAATAATTTTGATTTTGATTTAGCTATACTTGATATTATGTTGCCTGACGTAAGCGGCGTAGAACTTTGCAGAGAACTACGCAATAAAAACGAAACTATTGGAATAATATTATTAACTGCTAAATCACAAGAAATGGATAAAATTAGCGGCCTTATGTATGGCGCCGATGATTATATAACTAAGCCATTTAGTCCATCTGAATTATTAGCGCGTGTTGACGCTCTTTATAGAAGAGTTGCATTAAATAAAACACGAAGTGAAAATAATTTTAAAGAAGAAATTAAATTCGGCGAATTTTCAATAAATTTTAAAAATTTTAGCCTTAAAAAACATGGTAAAATTATTAATCTCACGCAGGTAGAATTCCAGATGATGGAATATTTTTTTTCTAATCAAGGTACAATTTTAACGCGTGAACAAATTTTACATAGAATTTGGGGAGAAAAGTATAGTGATGAAAAAATTGTTGATGTAAACATCCGAAGACTACGTATGAAAATCGAAAATAATCCTTCACGACCTAAATATATAATTACAGTTTGGAAAACAGGATATAAATGGATAAATTGATATCTAAAATACTTTGGTTTAAAAATATATTTAATATTATTTTAGTTAAAAAAAAATTAATACATCAACTTTTATTTTTTTGTTTGTTTGATTTATTTATATATGTGTTATTTTTTAATACAATTTACCATTTAAATTCAGCAATAAAAATTGTTTTTTTGCTTTTATCAATCTTAATTTTTTTATCTATTTTTTTAAAATTTTTATTTATCGATAATATTAAAAAAAAAATTTCAGATATGGAAAATATCATTAAAAGATTGTCGCAAAATAATGAAGAAATTAAAATTTATTCTAAAAATGAAATTGAAAATTTATATCATTTAATAAATGATGCAGTTTTCAAAATAAAAGCATCTGAAAAAATAAAAAATGATTCTATCGCTTCGATGTCCCATGAACTTCGCACGCCTTTAACGGCAATACGAGGTTGGGCGGAAACGATGAAAACTGGTGATGAAATTGATTTTTCAACCGTGCGTAGGGGCCTTGATATAATAATAAAAGAAACACGTCGGCTTTCTAATCTTGTAGAAAGAATTTTAGATTTTTCTAGTTTTGAAAGTAAAACACCTGAATTAATAAAAGAAAAAATAGATTTACTCGCCGAAGTTGGTGAAGCGGTTTGCATTTTTCGTGAAAAAGCAATTTTTGATAAAAAAACTTTAATTTATAATGAACCAAAATCGATTTCGCCTGTAATAGGTGATAAAGACCGATTGCGCCAGGTGTTTGTTAATATTATCGATAACGCTCTTAAATTTTCTAATGAAAAAAGTAGTGTTAATGTAAGCGTCAGCGAATATAATAACAATGTTTTTGTTAAAACTACCGATACTGGCTGCGGAATATCTAAATCAGAAATTTCAAAAATTACCAATAAATTTTATAAGGCAAATAGTAGTTACGTTGGATCTGGGATCGGGCTCGCGATCGTAAAAGAAATTGTCGAAGCATGCAATGGAAAACTCGAAATTTTAAGTGAAGAAAATTTCGGGACCACAGTGACTGTAAGTTTTCCGATTTATTCGGAACCTAAATAATTTTTGAAGATTTTAATGACGTTAAAAGAAGTTTGGATAAATGGAAAAAAATTTTTAAAAAATGAATTTGAAACAAATAAATTGGATTTTTCATTAATATTTCAAGAAATTTTCGGTTTGAATCGTTTAGAACTTGTATTATATGGTGATAAACAAGCTGAAAAATTTAAAATAGATTCTTTTTTTAAAATGCTCCAAAGAAAAAAAAATGGCGAACCTTTGCAATATATTATAGGCCACCAAGAATTCTACGGTTTAGATTTAAAAATTGGCAATGGAGTATTAATACCAAGAAAAGATACCGAAACATTAGTAAAAGTTGCCGTAGAAATGATAGATTTACAACATAATAGTTTAGCAAAATTAAATATTGTGGATCTTTGTTCAGGTTCTGGCGCTATTGCGTTAGCACTTAAAAAAGAATTTAAATTAGCAAATGTAACGGCAATCGAAATTTCACCACAAGCTTTTTATTTTATTAAAAAAAATATAGCAAACACAAACATTAATATTAAAGCAATTTTAGGCGATATATTCAAAGTATACGATGATTTTAAAAATTCAAGTTTAGATTTAATAATTTCAAATCCACCTTATATTTCTACAAATGATTTATTTTTTTTAGAAAAAGAAGTTAAATTTGAGCCAAAAATCGCTCTTGATGGCGGTCATGAAGGCCTAGACTTTTACTTTAACATAATTAAAAAATGGTCAGTCAAACTCAAAAAAGGTGCAATTATTGCATTTGAAGTAGGATTCGACCAATCAAACAAAGTGTTTAAAATACTTAAAGAATCTGGATTTAATAATATAACAATAAAAAAAGATCTAAATGGAATTAATCGCGTAGTTATTGCAATGCATAGTCAATCAAGGCCAGGGCTCACTACCGTTTAATAACTATATTTCATTACTTTTTGGTTTGTACATACGTTAAATTTTTTTAAAATACATCAGTATTGTGAAAAAATTTTCCTTATTCAAACCAAAAATTACTTGAAATTTTGTCATTTCAAATAGTGAGAACAGGCTCTAAAAATGCAAAATTTATTTAAAATTCGGGCATAATTAAAAGTAGCTCTTTTTTTGATTTTTCACAAAAGTATTAGGTAAATATTTGACTAAAAAAAATAAAAAAATTATATTAATTTTCTTGATTTCTTTATTTATAATTTTATCAGGTGTTTCTTATATCCTTTTTTCAATAAGAAAATCTGAAAGAAACAATATTTCATTGCAAGCTCTTAATTCTTCTGAGATAGGCAAAACTAAAGTTCCTGATTTAGTAGGCCAAGATTTTGAAACTTCTATGAGCAAAGTTTCAGATTATGAATTGGTTATGATTTCCGAAGAATTTGATGATTCAGTTCCTAAAGGAATTATCATTTCTCAAACTCCTACCGGCGGATCGTTAGTTTTGCCAAGATTCACTATTGCGGCAAAAGTAAGCAAAGGCAGTGAAAATAAAATTTTGCCGGACATCACGGGAAAAACATTAGTAGAAGCAGCTTTGGAATTAACTTCATTATCTTTGGTCCCAATCGAAATTCGGCAAGTAGATGAAATTCCTGAAGGTATAGTTATAGGCTATCGCAATCATAAAGCCGGAGATATAATCAAGCATGGTGAAAAAGTTGCTATTTTAGTAAGCTCAGGTTAAAAAAATGATTTTTTTTATTCAAACTCTCGGATGCAAAGTAAATAAATCCGATTCTGCTGAAATTTCTGATATTTTAGAAAATTATGGATTTGTCCGTGGAAACGAAATTCAAGATTCGAGTATTTTGATATTAAATTCTTGTGCAGTTACATCTGAAAGTGTAAGAAAAACCCGCCAAATTGCGCGTAAATTTAGAAGAATTAACCCTGAATCAGTAATAATTCTTACAGGTTGTGCGGCACAAACTTTTCAAATAAAAAATCTTGATGAAGTTGATATTATTTTAGGCATTAACCAAAAAAATAATATACCGAATAAAATTTTTGAATTTTTAAAAAATAAAGAAAAAATTTTTGATGTTAAAATACATAAAAAATACGATATTTTTAAAAATTTTAATTTTAAAGAAAAACATTCATTTTTCCGTGAACAAACGAGAGCGTTTTTGAAAATCGAAGATGGATGTGAGAATTTTTGCTCCTATTGTATAATTCCAAAAGCTCGCGGATTTATAAAATCTAAACCTATTTCAAATATAAAATTAGAAGCAGAAAATTTATATAAATTTGGATTTAAAGAAATTGTTTTAATTGGAATTAATCTTTGCGCTTACGGGCAAGATATAAATTCTGATTTAGCTCAAGCTATTGAAGCTGTAAATATTTTTGAACGTATACGATTAGGGTCTTTGGAACCGAATTTAATCGACGATAAATTTATTGAAAAAATTTCAAATTTTAAAAATTTATGTCCACATTTTCATATTTCGCTTCAAAGCGGAAGTAATAAGATTTTAAAATTAATGAGAAGAAAATATACAAAACAGCATTATATTAATATTATTAAAAAATTAAAAAATAATTTCGAAAATGTGACTTTTACAACAGATTTAATTGTTGGATTTCCTGGCGAAACTAATGAAAATTTCCAAGAATCGCTTGAACTTATCGAAGATATAGGTTTCATCAAAGTTAATGTTTTTCCATTTTCAGCACGCCTTGGAACTCCTGCATACAACATGCCAGAACAAATTGATGAAAAGATAAAAAAAGAAAGAGTAAAAAATGCAATAAAATATTCTGAAGCTATTTCTAAAAAAATTCTTTCTTCATTTAATGGGAAAACTTTTAATGTTTTATTCGAGAGCCAAAAATCACCAGAAATGTATTTTGGATATTCGGAAAATTATATTAAATTTAATTATAAAAGTAACAAAAACCTATATAATAAAATATTAAAATTAAAATTCGATATTTAAGAACTTGTTCTTAGAGTCTATTTTATATTTCTGAAACAACGTGTATATTTAGGGCCTGTTCCCACTATTTGAAATGACAAAATTACTCGAAATTTTGTCATTTCAAATAATGGATAACAAGCCCTAAATTAAAAATTTAAATGAAAATTTAATAATTGAAATAATTTACAATAATTAAAACAGTTTTTATTAATATTAACAAAATTTTATAAAATTATTGATTTTTAAAATAAAAAATTATACCGTTAATTTGGATATTAGTTGGATCGTTTCCTAAATTAAAAATTAAATTTAAAATTTATGATAAAAATTTGAATATTTTCTAGTAAATTTAGCACTATTTTTTAAATATAAGGAATATAAATAATAAAACATAAAAGTTACCAAAAATTATTATTTGAGCTTGCTGAACATAATTTAAAAATTCATAAATACCGATAAAAAGGAGTATTAAATGAAGATTAATCGTTTTATAAAATTTTTAAAAGCAATAAATCCATTTATTAAAATCCCAGCAGACAAAAATTATATAAAAAGTGATAGTATTAATAATGGTTTATCTAAAATAAAATCAAAATTAATAGCTGCAGCTCTTGCCATATTAGCCGCCATTCCTAGTTCTAATACTTTTGCAATTAAAAAAGATAGTTCTATGGCTCAAGATGCAAAATCTAAGAAGGATAATTCAAATAATCAAAAATTAAAAATTTTAGCTAGCTTTTT
>JAIRZH010000117.1 GCA_031267335.1 Oscillospiraceae bacterium
TAAATGTGGCAAACGTAAAATTAGTTAATTCTTTAGGAGTACCCGTTTCTAGAAATGGGTACAAAAAGTAAGGCATTAAATAAGCACTTAAGCTTACCTAAATGTAACAGACATAAAATTAGTTAATTCTTTAGAAGTATAGCTGATTAAAAAAAAAGATTGAAAAAATTTAACGAACATGTTACAAATAAATCATGGAGGCAATATGATAAAATATCAGAGAACAACAAAAAACAAAAAATACAAAGTTTTTAAAAAAATAATAGCAAGTTTTTTGTCTATAATTTTGTGGGAAACAAGCGGCTTATCAAGCAAGCCTAGCGGCATATCTGATTTTTGGAATATATTTTCACAAAATGTTGAAGCGATGAATTCGCAAAATGTTGCAAGTGAAAAATTAAATTTTAAATATCCTTGGGAAGTTTCTGAAGTTTTTAAAGTTTTTAACGATGCAATGGAAACACTAGTAAATTCTGGAGACTTTATTGATTTATTTGATAAAATGCCAGAAAATATCAAAGATTATTTTGTAATAGGAAAAGATAAAGAACATCCGATTAAGCTTCCTGAAGAAGGCAAATTTGATAGGGCATATTGGAGAAAAATTACGTTAGTAGCTCCGCCTCTGTTCAAGAGTGGTAAATTCCCAGATATTAGCGTCTTAGTTTTAGACGTGCCCAGACGCACGGCACTTGTTTCGTTCTTTAAGCATATTGTCAGTTTAAATCCAATGGTACCTATTTTAGATATTTTGTACGATGTTAATTTAGTATCAGCAGTGAATAATTTTTTCGGACAATTTAATTCAAGTAATTCAGTCGAGGTCGCTTTAACAGGTGGCTTCGAAAAAAGAGTTACTGCTCACAAAGCTCTTTCCGAAATAATACTTGAAGAGGAAAAACAAAAATTTAATGCAGAATTTCGCACAATTGTTAGTGCCGTATCGAAAAATTTGAATTTAATAAAAGCAGGATGTGTAATTTTTGTTTTGAGCGCAGCGAGGGGATTTTTAAAAGATATTTATGGGACTTTAAAAAATAGCTTCGAAAGATTCAAAAGAAAATTATTTTTTGAACGCAGACAATATTCAAACAGTCCATACAAGATGTTACAAACCATGCAGAAAAATTTAAAAGAAAATATCGTGGGCCAAGAAAAACCAATTTCGGAAATTTGTAAAATCGTAGTTGGGTGGTTGGCGAACGGAGAGAAAAATAAAGGTCCTTTGCTCCTTGTTTTAACTGGGTCTTCCGGCGTTGGAAAAACGCTTGCAGCAACAGAAATTTCCAAGATAGTATATGATTCCGTATTGGACCCAAACAAATTCGTCATTAGTTCATCAATTAAACTTGGGACAGACGATCTTACCCCTGCGGAAAAACTTTTTAGCGAGGATTCCCAATTAGTTATAAATTTAAGGAATAATCCATATCAAATTATTATTTTCGACGATTACGATAAATCCCAAAAAAAAGATCCTGATAATTCAGTTTTGGAAACGCTTGCCCGGGTAAAAGAAAGCGGGATGATGCCGGTTAGAGATAAAAACGGTAAAATCATATTTATAGATGTTAAATCCGCTATATTTATAATTACTACCAATCAATTATTAAGTTGTTGGGGAGGAAAAGATAGTGAAGAATCTTTAAAAGACCCGACGAGAACCAACTATCCTATAGATCAGTCTTTGTCCAGAAGGTTTCGTTGTGTTGAATTTAATAAACTAGATGAAGAATCTTACAAAAAAATATTAAAACCTAAAATTGATTTATTTGTAAAAAAATGCAAAGAAAATTATGAAATAATTTGTAGTTTAAATGAAAAATGTGTTCTTGACGATTTGGCAAGAGATTGCGTTCTATCCGATAAAGGAGCAAGAGGAAGTAACGACTTAATAGTTGAAATTTGGGGAGCTTTAATAGAATTTTTAGCAGAAAAAAATCACAAAGGCATTGAAGTCAAGAATATAAAAATGGAATTTGATTTAAATAGACGATTTATTTTTAGTTTGAACTAAAAGCATTTTTGATATCTCCGAGACAGCGCATATTTTAGGGCCTATTACCACTACTGTTTAACGACCATATTTCGGTATTTTTTGATTTGTACTACGTTAAATTTTTTTTACAATACGTTAGTATTGTAAAAAAATTTTCCTTATCCAAACCAAAAATTACTCGAAATTTTGTCATTTCAAATAATGGGAACAGGCCCTAATTAAAATTTTACATGTACGTCAATTAAATATGTTAGTATTTATTTTTTACGCGCTTTAAATTTTAAACATTTTATCATAAAATCCTATTACTCAAAAAACGTTAGACAGGTTTTAAACTAAGATTTGATTTTCTTAAAAAATAATTGCTTATAGTAGTTTAATTTTTTAATTTAAGGTGTTAAATGCGTAAAAATTTCCAAAAGCAGTCATTTGAAAATTTTTTAAATATTATAAAGGCAATCGTATGAATTTTAAATTTTTACATAATAAAAAAATTATGCTTTTAGGTCTAGGAAGAAGCAATCTTGCTTTAGCTAAAATATTAAATAAAAACAGCATTGATTTTGAAATCCGCGATGCTAGTGAACAAGTTATAAATTTTAATTTTAATAATTCTAAAGTAAAATTTAGATTCGGCAGCGATTATTTAAAAGATTTAGATTTTGATATTATTTTTCGTTCTCCTGGGGTTTCTTATTCTTGCCAAGAATTAATTCTAGCAAGAAACCGTGGGGCAAAAATAAGTTCCGAAATTGAGCTTTTTTTTGATATATGTCCTTGCAAAATTTGCGGCATAACCGGAAGCGACGGCAAAACCACAACTACAACGCTTATTTATAAAATTCTTAAAAAAATGGGTTTAAATGTTTTTATCGGCGGGAATATAGGCACCCCGATAATTTCTAAAATTAATAAAATAAAAAAACACAGTATTGCCATTGTTGAGCTTTCGAGTTTTCAACTTATTTCGATGCAAAAAAGCCCACAAATTTCCGTTATCACCAATGTTTCGCCTAATCATTTAGATGTTCACAAAGATTTGCAGGATTATTTTCAAGCAAAATTTAACATAATTAAATATCAAACATCAAAAGATTTTATAATTCTTAATTTTGAAGACAAAAATTTAAGAAGTATAGCTGAAAATGCTAAATCTAATGTTAAATTTTTTAGCTCAAAACAAAAAGCGAATGGAGCATTTATTGATCAAAATGGCATGATTAAAATTTACTATAAAAATGCCGAAATATCTATGTTTAACAAAAATGAAATTAAAATTCCTGGTAACCACAATGTTGAAAATTTTTTGGCTGCAATTTGCTCAAGTATGAGCATTTGCAAGGATTGTTCAGAAAAATTTATTAATTCAGTAAGATATGTCGCAAGAAATTTTATTGGAGTTGAACACAGAATAGAATTTGTTGATGAAATTAACGGTGTAAAATTTTATAATGATTCTATTGCTTCTAGCCCGACTAGAACTATTAAAGGTGCTCTTTCGGTTTTTAAAGATAATAATATAATTTTAATCGCCGGCGGATATGATAAAAAACTATCTTTTCATGAATTAGCAGTTGAAATTTGCAAAAAAGTCAAAGTTTTAGTTTTATTAGGCGAATCTGCTTCTAAAATTAATGAGGCAGTTAGAAAAATTTCAAAGAAAATTATAATTATATATACAAAATCTATGAAAGAAGCTATAGAAATTTCATTTAGCAATGCATCAGAAGGTGATATTATATTGCTTTCGCCAGCTTGTGCAAGTTTTGGGCTTTATAAAAATTTTGAAGAACGCGGAAAAGATTTTAAAAATATAGTAAAAAAAATTAAAATAGAATATCTTGGTAAATAGATTTTTATAAAAACTATAATTTTTTTTAAAATTTGTTTGTGTAAGCAAAAAAATATAGTGTAATAATTAAAAGGATAACAAATGTATGCCTACTAAGACTATAGCGATTTTAACAAGCGGTGGAGATGCGCCTGGCATGAATGCCGCCATCAGGGCAATTGTTCGTTCGGCAATTACCAAAGGAATTACTCCACTAGGCATAAAACACGGTTATAGTGGACTTTTAAATTATGATATTTGGGAAATGACTATTCGCACAGTTTCCGACATTATCGAACGCGGCGGAACAATACTTTATACAGCTAGAACTCCAAAATTTTTTAACGAAGACGATATTCAAAAAGCAGCAGAAAATTGCCGAAAGTCTAAAATCGATGGAATTATTATTATAGGTGGCGATGGTTCAATCAGAGGCGCTGATTGTCTTGCGCAACATGGTATTAAATGTGTTTGTTTGCCTGGTACAATAGATAATGACATAGCATGTAGCGAAAGATCTATCGGCTTCGATACAGCCATTAATACAGCTACTTCAATGATTGATAAAATTCGCGATACCGCACAATCGCATGAGCGTTGTAGCGTAGTTGAGGTCATGGGCCGCAAAAGCGGAAACATTGCTGTTAAAACTGGAATCGCCGTCGGAGCTACAGCGATTCTTATTCCTGAATATAAATTTAACTTCGAAAAAGATATCTTAGAGCGTATAAACTTTACCCAAAAAATGGGCAAAAAACATTTTATAATTATTGTCGCTGAAGGATTGAATATAGTTGATGAAATTATGGAAAAAATTACAAAAACAACCGGAATTGATTCCCGTGCTACGATTTTAGGTCATGTTCAACGTGGCGGTTCACCTACAGCTTTTGACCGCGTTATGGCCAGCGAAATGGGATGTTATGCGGTAGAACTTCTTTCGCATGGGATTAGTAATAAAGTAGTGGCCGTTAAAAATAATAAATTATTTGCTATAGGGATCTCTGATGCGTTAAAAGCGAAAAAATCATTTGATTTTCGTCTTTATGAACGAGCATTAGAAATTTCAATATAAATTTTAAATTCTGCGTTAGAGTCTTTCTAATGCTTATTGTAGCTATGTTGTTTGAAAAAGTTTATAAATAAATTGAAATAAAAGCATATACAATTTATATTTACAAAAAAGCATGTGGTATAGCCTATTAACTTTTTTCAAACATTATAGCTATAGAGCACATATTCAGTAAAATTTAAAATTCTGTATTGTTTTAAATACGCCCAACATTGATACTTAAAAATATTAGGTAAGCTCGTTTTAGATTTTTTGTGAAAACAAATATTTTTTAGGAAATTTATAGATAGCGAGAAGCATAAAATTGGTTTAGAAATAAATCTAAATTTTTTCAAATAAAAGAACATAAGATCCATTGATAAATTTTTGTATTTCGTCAGGATTTATTTTTTTTACTTTTGAATCATTATACTGAATTCCTGATCCGTCATCTAAGATCTTAATATAAACATAATGACCGCATAAGGCGCTATCGCCGACATGGCATATTGCACCTATGAATTTATATTTCATATTAATTTTATTCTTAAAATAATCGCCAAGATCAATTATTTTTTCAATAACATTAAACGAATTAAAAAATTTTGTAGGCGTATTATTGTTTATTCCGAGTCTACACATTTGAAAAAAAACATATTTGTTTAAAGATTCAATATAATTTTTTACGTGTGTAATAACCCTATTGCCATTCGAAATTTCACAAGTTTCTATTTCTGCAAACCAATCCCTAATACACTCGGATATTTTTGTTTTTTCAAAAATATTCAAAGGTATAAATTTTAAAATATCATGAAATATTATTTGTTCAAAACTTGTGTCGGGAAATTTCGTATATTGCAAATAATTTACATTATAAATACTAGAAATTTCAGGAATTCCTTCTTCAATTAATTCTATAAAATTTGAAAGAAATTCAATTGCGTCTTCTTGTTTGCCAATGTTTGGTAAACCAATACATTTCGAAATTAACTTATAAAAATTCTCCATTTCTTCAATTTTTACTTTTTCATTTCTTAATAATCTATCGAATATATTTTTTAATTCATATAGCATAAAAGTATTATTACCTTGATATCTTATAACAAAATTACGAAACTCCGAAATATGAAATAACATCTGAAGTGATGCATTAAGGTAGCAAATTTGACCAAAATTTGGCAACCCTTGACTAAAATTTGAAACTGGATTTTGAAATATTTGTGGTTCTAAAATTTTTTTTGAAGCGTTTGAAGTACTGGAATTACAAAAGGCTTCCTTGACAAGTATTCCAGGTACTTTCGATGATAATAATTCAAATGATTCAGGTGGTTCTAAGTTATCAAGTATTTTAAAATAATCTTTTGAAACAATCGTTTTGTTTGAATTAGAAGTCGGTTTTTTGTTTTTAAATTTCAACATTAACGCCAAAAAAATTGAAACAGCAGCACCGCCTAATATTAATTTATGTTTTTTTAAAAAAAGTTTACAAATTGATGTTATTGATTTCTTTTGTTCTTCTTTGCGAATATTTTCTTTTTTAAAAGAATCTATCTTAATTTTTCGAGCACTATTATTTAGTCTTGCTAAAAACAAGTTACGTTCGATCAATTCTTTTGTTTTTTGTGCTTGCGATAAATTTGAATATTCAAAAGAAAATATCGATCCTATAACAAACAAAAATGATAGAAATTTCTTTTCCCAAAAAGACATTTAAATTCGCTCCAACTTAAGATAATAGACTTCTTTAAAACTTTCCAGAACAACTTCGTTTACTTATAGTATTTTGATTTTAAATATATAATATGAATAAATACAGCATAAAATAATGGGCATAAAATATTTAGTAACAAAGGTGATAAAAATGAAACCAAATTAGCGTTTCGGAAAGAAAAAAATAATAAAACATTATAAAAATAAAGAAATTACAAAAAACATAACCGAATATAGGAAGTATTTGAAATATAATTAAAAACATGGAAATTAAATGTAAAAGCGCAGAAAGAAAATTTTATGAAAGCCAGGTTCATCAAAGGCGAACGACGCTACAAATGATAATATGTCTCAAAGACACTAACTTGCTCGTTTTAAAAGAAAAACTTGCGTTGTTTTTCGTTTTCCTTTGATGATTGATTATACGACTATGCTTTATGCTAAATTTCATGTTAATAAGTTATAATTATTTATTGCACACTCCCAAATTTTCGATCATATATTTAGAAAAGGCAAAGCATTAACTTAACTCAAGCTAAAAATAAATCGCCTTTTTGAATTAAATTCCATTTTTGCATTTTTAACCACATGGCCTTCTTGCTTCTTTTTTAATACAAATTCTATAAAAGTTCCCCAAGCTTCAACCATTAAGTCGTTACAGCCTCTTGCTCCTCTATCGGACAAAACGCAATCTTTTGCCAAATTATTAAGAACATATTTTTCATTGAAATTACAAATTATTCCATGACTTTCCTTACATTTTTTTATAAATAAATCAATTTTAGGTTTTAATATTTTTTTATAAGATTCTTCATCTAGTTTATTAAATTCAACACAATTAAACCTTCTAGCTAAAGATTGGTCTACAGGATAGTTAGTTCTTGTTGGATCTTTTAAAGATTCTTCGCTATCTTTTCCGCCCCAACAACTTGATAATTGATTAGTTGTAACTATGAACACAGTGGATTTAACGTCTACAAATATAAGTTTACCGTTTTTATCTCTGACCGGCATCATGCCACTTTCTTTTATTTGGGCAAGTGTTTCCAAAACTGAATTATTAGGGTCATTTTTTTGGGATTTATCATGATCATCAAAAATAATAATTTGATATGGATTTCTCCTTAAATTTATCACTAATTGAGAATCCACGCTAAAAAGTTTTTCTGCAGGGGTGGAATCGCCTGTCCCAAGTTTAATTGATGAACTAGTAATAAATTTGCTTGGGTCCAACTCAGAACCATATATTATTTTGGAAATTTCTGTTGCTGCAAGCGTTTTCCCAGCGCCGGATGACCCAGAAAAAACAAGGAGCAAAGGACATTTTTTTTCCTCTACGTTCGCCAACCATCCAATTACAATTTTACAAATTTCCGAAATTGGTCTTTCTTGGCCTACAAGATTTTTTTTCAAATTTTCCTGCATGACTTGCAACATCTCGTATGGGTCACTCGAATATTTTCTGCGTTCAAAAATGAATTTTCTTTTTAATTTTTCTAAAGCAGTTTTCGAAAACTGAAAAAAATCTTTTAAAACTCCACTTAGTGAACCCAAAATAAGAATTGTAAATCCTCCAGTTATAGGAACCAAATTGTTCGATATAGTACTGAATATTTTTTGAAACGATTCAATTTGTTTTCTTGTTACCTTTTCATCTATTAATAAAACAAGAGCTTCGCTAGCGGAAACTTCGCGTATTTCATGACGTAAACCTGATCTGCTTGAGCAGAAACTCCCAAAACAAACATCCAATAACGTCATTAAATTTCTATCATGCAAAATATCTAACTCAGATTTTTTCGGATTTAAACTGACAATATGTTCAAAGAAAATTTCAAGTGCCGCAAGTTTACCTTTGTCAAGAAACAGGAAATCATTATATGCAACTCTACGAAAAAAAGCTGGAGCTCCGCTCACTTTTTGTTTCCAAAAATTCTCATTAGCTTTATTATCATTTTCTTTCATAAAAAAATCTATACGGATGGTCTACTTGTTGTTGTACAACGAAACATTCTCGATATGATATCGGTAACCTATCGAAAATACGCTTAAAATCTGAAGAATTTACCAATGCTTTATTAAATTCATCTAAAGCTTCCCAAACCTCAGGAATTTCCCAAGGATTCACTAACACAATTTTTTCTTTTGCAGTTTTTGAAGCTTCAACATTTTGCGAAAAATTTAAACCATATCTATCACCGGGTTTATTTGATACACTTATTTCCCACAAAATTATAGACAAAAAACTCGCCATTACTTTTTTTAATACTTTTATATTTTTTGATTTGTTATTTTCACGATACTTTATAATAACCCCCCCAAAAAAAAAAATCCGAAAAAACTATAATTCTACATAATTTATAACATATTTTTATCTTTTTTTTAATTTTATTCTAAATAGTTATATAATCACTCACTAATAATTTAATAGTACGAATAATTTTTAAGTTTGTCAAACTTAATTTATAAAAAATCCACAGAATATTATAAAAAAGGAAGCTTTGGAAAAAATGGAGTACTTCAGGGAGTTTTAAATAAAGTCTGATAATTCAGTTTTAGAAGAATTTTTAAGCAGGCATAATAACTCTATACATTTCGTTTTCGAATTCTAATATCTCTTCATCAGAAATACTTTGGCTTGAAATTGGGTTTTTAAATAAAGTTACTCTTCCACTAAGCTCGAGGTCATCTTCGATACTTTGATTTATGTGGTATTTTATAGATTCAATATTTTGATCTTTCGATGCTAATTCTGATCTGCTTAAAATTACCATAGCTTTAGTTTTAGAATTTGTTGCTTCTTTAAAAATTCCGAACCAAGTTGTTAATTGTTGATCAATATTTTTGCTTAAGTCAACAAAAATTAATACAAGATCGGCATCCTCATGATATAATTTTATGCCAGATGTATCCCGAAAATTAAATTTAATTTTTTGATTATTAAATGTTTGTTCTATTGAAATAAGTTCTCCTGAAATAGTAGGCCCATACTCCCTATTAAATACTCCGTTAAATATTCTTTTAATAAAAGTAGTCTTTCCACTTTCTGAGTTGCCTATAAGAGCTATTTTTTGTATTGATGGAATATTACTTTCATTCGGACTGTCATCTTTTTTCTCGCCCGAATTGAATTTTTTCGCCAAAC
>JAIRZH010000101.1 GCA_031267335.1 Oscillospiraceae bacterium
AAAAATGTATATTTCAATTAAAAATGTAGAAATCCCAGCTAGCGAAGTTCCTATAGAAAAACAAGATTTTAAAAAAATAAGAAAAAATATTTTGCCGCTAATAAACAATGCTATAAAAATTATAAACATTATTGCAAATAAACCTTCTTTGTTCAAATGGCGATTAAAGAAATTTTTTTCTTCCGGCAAAGGTAATATTACTTTAAAAGAATTAGTAGCGAATAAGAAAAAAACTAATACAGATATTATGAAGGAATTAAAAAATAACATTGAAAAATTAAAAGATTGTTTAGGAAAAATAAAAATCCAGTGCGAAGGTATTAATAAATTTACAACATATAATGAAAATGTTTTGGATAAAGCATCAGGTGATTTGAAAAAAAAAGGATATGTATTTTCATTCCATTTAATTGTAAAAAAAATATTTAATACGTGCGAATCTAGTATTAAAAATTTTGAAAAAGTTTTTTTAGGTTATCCAAACGAAATTACTCATATTGAATATAAAAAACTTCTAGGAAATATAGAAGGCGTAAAACTTGAAAGAAAATATAATATTTTAAATAATAATTTAAACAAAGAATTGGAAAAAATTTCTGCAAAACTAACTAAAGAAAAAGAAGAAAATATTTCGAAAAATGAAAATAAACCTTTTTTTTCTGGAAGTTTTTTAAATCCTAAACCGGAAACAAAAAATATTTCTAAAACTGTAACTGTACAAGAAATCGAAGAAACTAAAAATTTTAATATTGATAATCATTATAAAGAATTTGTAGTATACGACGATAACATTCATATGTTGCCTAAACGTCCTAAAAATATTTTCGAAGAAGCGGATAGCGAAAGTAAAGTTCATGATAAAGATATAATAAAATCACCAATTTCTTGCTATGAAATAGTTAAAAATAACGTCACAGAAAATGAAATAAAACAATGTATATATAAAAACACACCACGGAATGCAAAATATATTCTTATTAAAAAAAGTGATGTCACAGCAAATAAAAAATTATATGTTTTTGGGAAAAAAGAATCTGATGTAATTCAAACAATTAAAAGTTGGTATGCCAATAATATGCATTTAGATAATAAAAATGAATTAAAAGAATGGAAGAAAACAAATAAAAAGCCTATAAAATTTTCATTTAAAAATAAAAGAAATAAATGATCTAAAAAATCCGCTAGATACGCAAAAATGTTAAAAAATTATCTAAAAATTTGAAATTTATTCTCAATGAACCAAAATACAAATTTTTAGGTAGTTTTTAATTATATTTTAGCGCTTTTTTATGCTGCTTTTAGTTTACCAAAAGAAAAAATGCCAAAATTTCCAAAAATTGTGTTTAATAGAATATTTATTTTGCAAAAACCCTATAAATTAACTATTTTAAATACTTCAAAAATATCATTGATTTTAAAATCGCTAAAACGTTCTAGTGTAATTCCACATTCATAATTTTGCGAAATTTCTTTAACATCGTCTTTGTATCGTCTAATCGAAAAAATTTTGTCTTCAGCGGCGACCGTACCGTCTCTAATGATGCGCACAGATTCTCCACGCACAATTTTATTTTCAATCACATAACATCCTGCAATCGTGCCAATTCCTGAAATTTTGAAAATTTTTCGGCACTCTGCTTTCCCGATAATTATTTCTTGAAATTTCGAAACTAGCATACCATTAATTGATTCGGTTATTTCATTAATACAATCATAAATAACACGATATAATTTAATTTCGACCCCTGCTGCTAATGCATTTTTAGAAGCAGCATCATTTGGACGAACATTAAAACCGATAATTGCCGCCAAAGATGCGCTTGCTAGCATAACATCAGATTCATTAATTGCTCCAACAGCACCATGAATAACTTTGATTTTTACATCTTCAACCGAAATTTTTTCTAGTGAATTTCTAACAGCTTCAACTGAACCATTAACATCAGCTTTTAGTATTATTTTTAAAGTTTTGACTGTTCTTTCACGCATTTGTTCAAAAAGATTTTCTAAACTTACTTTATCAGCTGTCCCAAAACGTCTTGTATTGCTTGCGGATTTGCGTTGGTCTGCAAGCTGACGGGCTAATTTTTCATCTGAAACAACATCGAATTTATCTCCACATGTCGGTGTACTATCGAGACCAGTTATTTCTATCGGGTCAGATGGTAACGCGACTTTTACATTTTTGCCTTTATAATCCGTCATAGACCGAATACGTCCAATAGAAGTTCCAGCTATTATACTATCGCCTTTTTTTAAACCCCCGTTAGTTATAAGTACCGTCGCGACTGTTCCTTTGCCTTTATCAAGCCTTGCTTCGATCACTATACCGCTAGCGGAACGATTCGGATTAGCTTTTAATTCTTTTAAATCAGCTACTAAAACGATAATTTCTAATAAATTATTAATTCCAGTACCATCTTTTGCCGAAACCAGAATACATGGAACATCTCCGCCCCATTCTTCGCAAATAACACCATATTCTGTTAATTGTTGTTTGATTTTTTCAGGGTTTGATCCAGATTTATCAATTTTGTTTATGGCAACAATTATCGAAACATTAGCATCTTTAGCATGATTGATCGCTTCTATAGTTTGAGGCATAATGCCATCATCAGCAGCGACGACTAATATGGCAATATCAGTAGCTTTTGCCCCGCGCGCTCGCATAGCAGTAAAAGCTTCGTGCCCAGGAGTATCTAAAAAAGTGATGCTTCTACCTTTAACTTTGGTTTTATAAGCCCCTATATGCTGCGTAATGCCACCTTGCTCGGCTTTAGTTACGCTAGAATTTCTAATTTTATCTAAAAGTGATGTTTTCCCATGATCAACATGGCCCATTATGACAACCACAGGCGGACGTATTAATAAATCTTCTGTCGCATCTGTGCTTTTGTTTATGATTATTTCTTCTATGTCGCGAATAACTTCTTTTTCAGGTTTAGCATGAAAATCCAACGCAACAAGACTTGCAATATCAAAATCTACAACATTGTTCACTGTTTCTGAATAGCCTAAAGAGATAAGCTTTTTTATTACTTCTGAAGTTTTAGCTTTTAATCTTTTCGATAACTCACTTACTGTAATTTCTTCAGGAATTAAAATTTTAATCGAATTGCTTTTTCTTTCGGAATTAATTCGCGCTAAACGTTCAAATTCTGTTTCGTGTTTTTTGATAATTTTCTTTTTTTGAAATAGCTTGGTAAATTTTGGTTTTTTAAACTGTGGAGAAAATTGCTTTTTGCTAACAGAAGCTATTTGATCATATTTTTCGTTATATTTATCTTCGTTTGTATTTATGTCTTCAACGCGAGTATTAATAACTTTTTGTTTTTCAATATTTTTTTCACCATAAACTACAACTTCTTCATTTTTTTCTTTTTCTTCTTTTGTTTCTTCGGTTTTCTTAACTTTATTTTTATAAACTTCTAAAATTTTTTCAAAATTTTTTTCTGTCGCTTTTTGATTTACATTTTGCAAATTGCGCTCAGAAAAATAAGAATTAAAATTTTCTAACGCAAATTTCTGAGTATAATACTCAAAAACTACATTAATTTCATGTTCGGCTAACGCAGTCATGCGCCTTCGTTCGACCCCCAATATATTCTTTAAGATCTCGATTATTTCTTTGCTAGAAACACCCAGATCTTTTGCAATATCATGAATTTTATATTTAGCTAGCATGAACCACGTTCCTTTTATTGCTTAATTTAATAACTGATCAGATTTAATTGCCTTAACTAAAAAAGCAAACCCTGCATTTAATTTTTGTTCAATTATTTATTATGGAATTATACAATTACTATTTAAACTTGCAAGTTAATCATAATCAATATTTTAAAAACCTACTTTTAAAGCTTATTATTACTACCATTTAAGGACTATATTTTGGTACTTTTTGATTTGTATCACGTTAATTTTTTTTACAATACGTCAGTATTGTAAAAAAATTTCCTTATCCAAACCAAAAATTACTCGAAATTTTGTCATTTCAAATAGCAAGAACAGGCCTTAGCTAAAGCCTATCTCTAAATAAGCCCAAGTACAACTTTTGACAATTTTAAATATCCTTTTTATTTATCTCCCCCCCTATTACGATTCTATGAATTTTATTATATTAAATTTCCAATGCAACTAAAAATAACGTCTATTACTGTAATTTACCGCAAAATCCAGTGATTATCATAGAAAATACTTCATTTTATTGAAAAGTTCTACTTTCAAAAATTGTAATCATTTTATGGTTTTAAAATTCCTTAGTTTCCGCTATATTTGCTTAACAAAGTCCAATTTAGCACTTTTGAACTAATTTTGCAATGTTAGCTAAAAAAATTAAAATAATTTAAAAAAACAAGTCTTATTATTTGACTATATAATAGATTAATTATATAATATTTTAAGATTTTATTTTTATGGAGTTATTTATCGTATGAATAAAAATTATAAATTAACCAGAAATTTTGATAAATTTTTAGCAGTTTTGGTAGCAACTTTGCTTAGTTTTAGTAGCGCCCCAAGCAAAGCTACAAAGACAGAACAATCAACAGAACAACCGGCAAAACAATCAAAAATTTTCGTGAAAAATAATGAAAAAGATAAATCAAAATTTCTAACCGCAGCTTTATTACTAAGTGTGTGTGCAATAGGATTCACAAAAGTTATAAAATCAAAACAATTACATCTTGATCCAACAACTCGGCCCGACAACCGTGCGGATATTTGGTTCGAAAAACTAGGCGGCGCTCAAAAAGATATTGAAGATTTCTCAAAGCCTGAAAATAGTTTACCTGATGAAAAATATAAAAAAAATCTTAAAGCAATAGAAGATGATCTAGCGAGACCGGAAGAAAGTATTTTGAAGGTTATACAAGAAATTAATGGCGGCCACGAAGCGGTAAAAGAAATAATGAATAGATCGGCGCGCAACATTGAATTTCGCCAAGGGAGCGACAGGTTTGCATTCCTATTAATATATGTATTTGCCGAATCAGGCACAGAAAGCAATCAATATCGAATCACGGATGAAAGAAAAGCGAAAGCTTTTTTTGTATATAATAAAATAGTTAAAATCGCCGAAAAAGCACTGGAAAAAACAATAACAACACAATCTCATTATAGTCCAGAGCAATTATCATTGTTAAGTAGTCAAGTAATGACATTTTTAGTAGGTGTTTGGGGATTAGAATATGCAATTCTATTTTGGGATCAAATAATATCAAAAATCGACACGTATAACTGTGAAGAAGAAAAAACCAAATATATCCTTGATAATTTGTTTTCAGCGGCAAATTTTTACCTTAAAGTAACAAGGTTAACCGTTAAAGATGTTCAACAAATAAATGAGCTTAAAAATGTTACTGTTGAAAATACCAAAACGTATAAAAAGATTTTAGGCCAGTCTTTTTATTGATAAAAATCTTATCTTGAAATGAGGTTTAAAATATAATTTTTGACAATTTTGTATTGGCAAACTTGCAACTTTTTAAAGAATCGGTTTCTTTTAAAGCCCAATATAATAAGTTTGAGGCAACATTTTAAATAAGTCTTTTTAAGAGCCTGTCTAATATTTCTAAGCAATACAGAATTTCAAAATTTTAACTGAATATGCGCCATTTCGGAGATATTAGACAATTCTTGAGATCTGTTTCTGCTATCCGAAATAACTAGATTTCAAGTAGTTTTTGGTTTAGATAGCGTTTCTTCTAAAATTGGAAAAAGATTTATTATAAAATTTTCCATATATTGATAATTTTGCATGGCTTCAAATTTGGTATTGGCATTCGCGAATATATAAAATTTTATAACAGGCTCAGTTCCGGAAAAGCGTGATAGAATTATATTTTTATCTAAAGATATTTCATAATTTAAATTTTGTTCTATAAAAAAAAATTCAAAATTTTTATCTTTTTTTAATAAATTTGATTTTATTTTTTTTGTTATTTCTTGATTTTCATCATTAATTTTAAAATACAAAGTTTTTCTAACGTAAAATCCAAATTTATTATATAATTTATCTAAAATTTGAATTAAATTATTGTCTTTGTTTTTATAATACGAAACTATTTCACAAATAAGCATCGCAGCCACGATACCATCTTTATCGCGCACAAAATCGCAAAATAAAAACCCATGGCTTTCTTCAAAACCCATTAAAAAATTATTAATTTGGTTTTTGTCTTCTAGTTCTTTCATAAGTTTTGCAATATTTTTAAATCCTGGCATAGCGGATTTAATTTGAATTCCATAATAATTGGCAATTCTATTTATTAGTCCACCACTGACTAAACTTTTAAAAATCAAAAAATTATTTTTTTTGGAAAATTTATCTAAATTTTGTTCAATAATATAATTTAAAAATAAATCAGAAAGTTCATTACCGTTTATAATTTTGTAATTATTTTTAGATTTTACTGCTACTCCGATCCGATCTCCGTCTGGATCATTTAAAATTATTAAATCTGCATTTTTTTTCTTCGCAAGTTCAATAGCGAGATTAAATGATTCTTTTTTTTCTGGATTTGGATTTTTGCAAGTTGTAAAGTTTTCGTCTGCAAATTCTTGTTCTTTTACTGTATTGAAAGTTTTAATTCCAATTTTTTTAGAAACTTTCAGAAAAATATCCCTAGCGCTTCCGTTTAATGGAGAATAAACTACATTTAAATTTTCTAATTTTTTTTTATTAAACCTAATGTTTAATATTTTTTCTATATATATATCTTCAACAAAATCAGCATTTTTTATTTTATTTTCGTTAAAATCTAAAAATTTTACATTTTCAAAAATATTTATTTTATTTAATTCTTCGCAAATTTCCGTGACATCACTAATTTGGCCGCCATCCGGGCCATACAATTTGTAACCGTTGTATTCTGCCGGATTGTGGCTCGCAGTTATCATGACACCAGCAGAACAACATAAATTTCTAACTGCAAATGAAAGCAACGGCGTAGGCTTCGGTTTCGAAAAACAATAAACTTTTATATTATTTGAGATAAAAATGCTACATGATACTTGAGCAAATAACTTCGAATTTCTTCTTGTATCATATGCAATTACTACCGAAAGATTATTTTTTTTTGTCTTAATAAAATTTGATACTGCCTTGGTGATCCATGATACGGTAAAAATATTTAAACACGCTGAACCAGCGCCCATGATTGCACGCACACCGGCTGTTCCAAAATTAACGTCTTTATTGAATCTCTTATATATTTCATCTTTTTTTTCTTTGATTTCGATTAATTCTTTGTAAATATCAGAACCGTTCGGAACATTTTTTAGCCAAAAAGAATATTTTTCTTCGAAATTCATTTTATAGACCTATTTTATTAAAAAATTTCTTGCACCCATTTTTATAAAACAGGTGCAAAACTGAAAATTTGCTTATTTTTTTTTTAATTAGACTCTATAATTTATTAACATTAATTTTCACACCTGGCCCCATCGTACTTGCAAGTGTACAGGATTTTAAATATTGGCCTTTGCTCGCTTCAGGTTTAGCTTTAACTATTGCACTAAGAATGGCATCAAAATTTTCTTTTAATTTTTCTATTCCGAATGAAACTTTACCGATTATACAATGTATTATGTTTGTTTTGTCAAGTTTATATTCAATTTTCCCAGCTTTTACATCGCGTATTGATTTTGCGATGTCTGCAGAAACAGTCCCGGATTTCGGATTGGGCATAAGACCGCGCGGGCCCAATATTTTTCCTAATTTTCCTACCGAAGCCATCATATCCGGAGTAGTGATCAAAACATCAAATTCAAACCAGTTTTCATTTTGAATCTTGTTAATATATTCTTCGAATCCAACAAAATCTGCACCAGATTCTTTTGCTAATTTCTCATTATTATCTTTGCATAAAGCAAGAATTTTTAATTTCTTTCCTGTTCCATGCGGCAACACAAGTGTTCCGCGAACTTGTTGATCAGCATGACGCGAATCTACGCCTAAACGTATGTGAATTTCAACAGTTTCATCAAACTTCGCTTTTGCGGTTTGCAAACAAATATCAAGTGCTTTTTGCGAATCGAAAAGCGCAACACGATCAAAAATTTTGCAACTATCAACATACTTTTTACTTTTATTCATAATAACATACTCCGTTTAGATAAAATATTTTATTCCGATACAGTTATCCCCATACTACGTGCGGTTCCGGCTATCATACTCATCGCTTTTTCGATTGATGCCGCATTGAGATCAGGAGATTTATACTCAGCAATTTTTTTGATTTGCTCACGTGTAATATTGGAAATCTTAGTTTTATTAGGTACTCCAGAACCTTTTTCGATTCCACATTCTTTTTTGATTAGTACCGCTGCAGGTGGAGTTTTTGTTATAAATTCAAAAGAACGATCTGAATAAATCGTAATAACTACCGGAATAACCATGCCTGCGTCATTTTTGGTTCTTTCGTTAAATTCTTTTGTAAAATTCATTATATTAATACCGTGCGGGCCTAGAACCGAACCAACTGGCGGAGCTGGCGTAGCTTTTGCCGCCATAATTTGAAGCTTAACTATTGCCGAAACTTTTTTTGAAGCCAATTTCCTACCCCTTGAAAAATTAAATTACTTTATTTAAATAATGCTAAACTATCGCTTCTATATCGTCAATATGCAACTCAACAGGAGTTTCTCTCCCAAACATTGATACTATAACATTAACAACTTCTTTTTCTAAATCAATTTCGCTTACAACACCAAAAAAACCATCTAATGGGCCTTCTACAACTTGTACTGAATCGCCAACCTTATACGGTATTTCTATCTTCACAGGTTCTTCTACACCAAATTTTTCTGCCTCTTTTGCCGATAAAGGTGACGGTTTTAAAGAATCTCCGACAAAACCAACACAGCCTTTAACATTGCGAAGCGCATGCCAAATATCATTGCTTAGCCCCATTTTCAAAAAAATATAACCAGGGAATATCTTTCTGACACGATCATATTTTTTATTATTCTTTATTTCAGTAACATGTTCGGTTGGAATTTTAATTTCTTCAATTCCTGTAATGCCTCGGCTCTCCATTACAGACTTTATGCCTGATGCGACTTTATTTTCATGTCCTGAATGCGTTTGGACCACATACCAACTTTTTTCTTCTTCTGACACCGAATTCCTCATTTAACAAACATAAAAGATAATTACTTGCCTGAAGTATTCATTATTAACGCAAGTAAATTTATGACACCAAAATCAATTAAAAAAACAAAAACACCAACGATAAATATTGCTACGAAAGTTATAAAAGTGTTTCTGAAGGTTACGCCTGGAGTTGGCCAAACTACTTTTTTAATTTCACGAAAAAAATCACTCGCAAACCCTTTATAACTTTTTTTTTGATTTGTTTCAATAGCGGACAATATAATCACCTTCCTTATTGATTTTTAAAAATTACGCAATAGCATCATTTTGCAAGTATAACATTATTTTTTTTAATAGCAAATTGCTTGCATATTTTTTTTTAAATTCCCGTGCAACCATAATATGCTTTATGTGATAAAATTTTTAAAATTTAAAATGCAAGTAAAATTAATACTGACGTATTTAACTGACAAGCAATACAGAATTTTAAAAATTTTAGTTAAATATGTACTGCTTTGGAGATATTAGACAGGCTCTTATCGAAGACAAGTTCTAAAAATTTAACCCAAAAATTACTCGAAATTTAATCATTTTAAATAATTAGAAACAAGCCCAAACAAGTTTTTTGAAGTTATAATTTTTTAAAATTTATCAAAAATCAAAAAATCTTGACTTTAAATACATTTAATTGTAGAGTTCACCAAAGTGTTATACTTCTAAATAAAAAATAGGCGTAGTGGGTTAATTTTGAGAAATTATTCAAGATTTTTTTCTTCAAGTATGGCTTTGGCAATGTCTTTTATTTTGGGTTAAATTTAAATTTTAATTCAGTTTCTGCCGAAGTAATTTATATAAAAAGCGGTTCCGGCGCAGAAGAATAAAATAAGTCTGCCGGCATGTTTTTAATAGGAAGCAGTTTATGATATAAAAAATGAGCATAATTTATCAGAAATAATAAAAGAATGTATTAAAGAATATTCAAAGTTAATGAATTTTTTTAACTTCGGTTTTAATGAAAGTCGTATCGATTTTGAAAAATATTTAAGGAAAAATTCAAGCTAGCTCTAGTCCGACGAAATGGTATTCAAAAAAATATCATTGTGTGATAATTTAGTTAGAATATTTTTTTATTTTAAACATTCTTAAATTATTAAAGAACTTTCAAAAAGAAACATCATAGAAGAAAAAGATTTAAAAAATACTACCATTGTGGTAAATTTCGATAAAAAATTTGTCGATTTTCTATTGTTTTAAAAAAAAATAAAAAAATAATTTTATGAGGTGTTTTATGCGGTTTAAAATTTCTTTGATTTCTTCTCTTTGCGTCGGTTTTATTTTATTGCTGTTTAAATTAGGATTATCATTTGCGAATAGCGGTTTGGAATACAATCTTATATTTGGAATTGTTTGCTTAATTTCAATATTTTTAATTGTTATTTCTTGTGGCATGATTCCTAAAAATGATTTACAACAAATTTTAAATTTTGGTAAAAATCAATTGCTAGGTATTTTATCTTTTTGCATTTGCGGTGCATTCGTTTGGTGTGCTTATGCATTTAAAAATGATGTTGCGCCGGATGATCTAAAAAAACAATATTTTGTAATGTTTTTTATTTCTTGTTTAACCGCCATAAGTTTTTTGGTATCTTCGATTTCGCATTTTTTAGGGAAGAATTTTTTTAAATCAATGCCGATATTAGCTTTTATTCCTGTTATTTATTTTTTGATTTCTTTAACTTTATTTCTTTCTTTTGATATTGGATTGCCTAATGCTTACAATCTTACCGCACAAAGTTTGCTGACATTATTTTTTGTTTACTACACGCAAATTTTTGTTAACTGCGTTGAAAAAATAAATATCCCGAAAAGATTAGTAGTATTTGGTTTTCCGGCAATTTTTGCTACTTTATCTTTTACGATTCCTACTATTTTTTCTTCAACATCTTTAACAAGTGTGTCAATTGCGACTTCTGTCGCGCATACTTTTTTAATAGTGTATATATTTTCGTTTTTGGTGCAGAATAATGGTCTTTCGAAAATTTTTAATAAATCTAAAAGTTTAAATTTAAAAATTTAGGTAAAAAATGGCAAATCCGATTGTTAATGCATCTTCAGTTAAATGTTCAATGTCATGTTCTTTGCCACCGGGTGTACCCAACCCTAAAGCACCTTCTTACCCGGTTGGGCTTACTGCCCAATTTTTAGTTCCTCCGGTGAATAGAGTTAATGTAGGTGGAGTGCCCGCGGCTAATATAATGGATACTACTGGCAAAGTTGTTTTTCCACCGAGCAACTCTTGCCAATCCCAAACAAATCCAACTGTAATTGCTGCCAGCAACGCTGCAACAGTTGCCGCTGTGGGGACGCCAATGTTTGTTGCCGCTCCATGCATACCTTTATTCGCAAGTCCTTGGACCCCGGGGTGCACAACTTGTATGCTTGCAGGTAAGCCGATGTTAAATAATTCTAGCAAATTAATGTGTACTATGGGCGGAACATTGGAAGTAGTAAACACGGCAGCAAAAACTGTAACGATTCCTTAATAATTTCAAGGTGTTGATTTTTTGATTCTTGTTGTAAATTTTGGTAGTTCTTCATTTAAATTTAAAATTTTTAAAAAATCTAACCATAAATCCATTGGTGATGATTTTTTAGAAACTTTTGTTGAAGGGAATTGCGAAAAAATTGGCGATGATTCCGGAAAAGTTTGTTATAAGACGAAAAATTCAAAAATAGAATGTAAAATTGCTTTTAAAGATCATAGAAGTGCTTTTTTTATTGTAAAAAATATGCTTATCGATACAAATACCCTCAAAGATTTAAATGAAATTTCAGCTATTGGACATCGCATTGTGCATGGAGGAAAATATTTTAAAAAACCTGTATTAATTAAAGATTATGTAATTGAAAAAATAAGAAGTCTTATTCCTCTTGCACCGATTCATAATTCTGCAAATTTAGAAGGAATATTAGATTGTCAAGAAGCTTTTAAAAATGTTCCTCAATTTGCCGTTTTTGATACTTCTTTTTTTGTTAATTTGCCACCAGAATTTTCAACTTTTGCTATCCCAAAAGAATTATCCCAAAAATATGAAATAAAAAAATATGGATTTCATGGAATTTCGCACGAATGGGCAGACTTTAAATATAAATTATATAAAACTAAAATTAAAGCAAATAATCCAGCAGAATTAAACGAAAAAATACAGAAAAATAATTTCAAAATTATAACCTGCCATTTAGGCAGTGGTTCTTCAATTTCAGCCATTATTGACGGCAAACCAATCGAAACGAGTATGGGATTAACGCCGCTAGATGGTTTAGTGATGGGCACCAGATGTGGTTCTATCGATCCTTCAATTATCACTTATTTAATGAAAAATGAAAATTTTAATAACAATGAAATTAATGAAATCATGACAAAAAAATCAGGTTTATTAGGTCTTAGTGGAATTTCTAGTGATATTCGAACTGTACTTAATCATTATTCAAATAATAAAAATTGTCATTTAGCTATTAATGTTTTTTGTAATAAAATAATTGAATTCATTGGAGCTTACATAGCTATAATGAACGGTTGTAATGCAATAGTTTTTACTGGTGGAATCGGTGAAAATTTGCCCTGGATTCGTAAAAAAATATGCAAAAATTTTAAATTTTTAGGATTAAAACTCGATATTAAACTTAATAACAAAATCTCAGATCAAGGAATTATATCTTCTAAAGATAGTGCTATTGATATTTTTGTAGTGTGCGCAAACGAAGAAAAATCAATTGCATTAACCGTAGAAAATAAAATTAACGAGAATATTTCTGAATTTGATTTGCAAGACCTGTGCAAAGTACGATAAATAATGTTAAAACTAAGGCCAATGCAGAACCAGAATGTGGGTCATATGCGTTTCCGAGAAATTTAAGTTCAACAAGTTCGCCAATAAGCAAACTTGTATTTCCACCTAACATTTTTGAAATTATAAAATTGCTCATAGATGGTCCGAAAGTCATGGCAAACCCGGAAAGAATCCCAGGAATACTTAATGGAAAAATAATTTTTATAAAAGTTTTTAATTCATTAGCACCAAGATCTTTTGCTGCTTGTATTATTCCTAAATCTATTTTAGAAAGCGAAGAATGTATAGGGAGCACTACGTAACAAATTGAATTGTAAACCATTCCGAATAAAACAGCAAAGCGTGTATTAACAAGTGAAACTTTTTCAAAATTTAAAAACGAAAGTAAACCATTAATTGGTCCATTGATTTCTAAAAGCGTCATAATCGCATAAGTTATCAATAACGAATTCACCCACATCGGCAATGTGATCGCCGTTATGCTTATTTTTTGCCATTTAGGGCTGAGACGTGAAATTGTAAAAGCAACAGGGTATCCAATTATAATGCATAACAAAGTAGATATCGAAGTAAAATATATAGATCTTAAAAAAACACCGGAATATTTCCAAACATTAAAAAAATTTTCAAAAGTAAAAGCACCATTATGATTTGTAAAACCATAGTAAAATACTGCATACATAGGTGCAACGCTAAAAATTATGATCCAAAATATATAAGGCAAAGTAAATATTGTTGTTTTAATCTTAATTTCCCCAGATTTTATTTCAGCAAATAAAATTTAATTTTTTAAACTCGAAGTTAATAATAGAAAAATTTAAAATTTCGAGGATTTAATTTTATTTCAGGCTTCTTTCTAAAACTTTACTAGAATGCTTCATTTTATTTAAAGTTTTTCAGAATACATTTTTGAAAAGAAGTTCATTATATGCCTAATAAAAATTTTTTTAAATATATCAATTAGGGCCTGTCCTCATTATTTGAAATGACAAAATTTCGAGTAATTTTTGGTTTGGGCAAGGAAAATTTTTTCACAATACTAACGTATTGTAAAAAAATTTAACGTAGTACAAATCAAAAAGTACCGAAATATGGTTGTTAAACAGTAGTGGGAACAGGCCCTAATATTTTATTCATAAAAATTTCACAAAATGTTATAAGAATTTAACAATCGAGCTAAATTTAGAATCATTTATCAAACAAGAGAACATGTTTAGTAAAAATATTAATCAGCCTGTAATTATTCATACTCCGTATATGCATGTAGTATTTTACAGTATTCGTAACTATATACTTGATATTTAATTATATATTAATTCTTTATATAATTTCAAGAACATAACCAAAAATTAATTTGTGAGGAAATCTGATATATAATTTACAAACATGAAAATTATTTGATTTTAAAATATATTAATTATATAATATTAAAAACTCTGTTATCATACAGGGAATTATTCAGCGAACAAGAACTGTTTGAAAGGTCTCACTGATAAAAAATAAAGATAAGAGGTATTCCAATTATTAAAAAAATAATTAAAGATTTTGATATGGCCAACGCAGAAAACTCAGATAAAATAAAAAACAAAAGAAGCTTTTTAGCTAATAAAGAAAAGATGAAAAAAGTTTTTTCGGTATTTTTAGCTTTTCAAATGCCATTAACTTATAGTTTAGTTTCAGCAACAGCAGAAAATTACCAAAAAAAAAATAATAATAGTGAAAAAATTAATCTAAAAATTCTTTCAAGAAAGCTAAAACATTTAAATTTTTCTAAAAAAAATAATCAAAACAATTTAAAAATTTATAGTTTTTTAGCTGGTGCTGGCCTTGGCACAATTAGTGGAGTTGTGTTAAAACATTTAGCAAGAAATGAAAAATTTGATGAAATAAAAGCTAATACTTTTTTAATTTCGTTAATGGAATTAATTTTTAGTAAAAACCAAAACCCAGAACGATTCAAAAAGGCTAGGGAAATTGTTTCACAATCAGGTTTTAACAATACTTCAAAAAATAATTTTTTAAATATGATTGAAACCATTCAGGCGGCTCAAGAAGAAAAAATAAAATTGCAGAACGAAAATGAAAATAAAATCTTAGAACTTAATAATCAAATCCAAACATTTAAGGAAGAAAATTTAAAACAAAAAGAATCTAATGATGAAATCAGAAAATTAAAACAACAAGTCGAAGAATTAAATAATCAAATTCAAGTATCCAATGAAGAAAAAGAAGAACTAACTCTTTCGCTTCAGAAACAGAGCGAAGAATTAAAAAATCAAAATAAAAATATCGAAGAATTAAATAATCAAATCCAAACATTTAAGGAAGAAAATTTAGAACAACAAGTCGAAGAATTAAATAAACAAATTCAACAGTCATTAAATCAAATTGAAAGTCTTAAAAATGAAAAACAAAAGTTAAAAAATCAAATTCAAAATCAAGACTCAGGAGATCAAAATGAAATTCTTAGTAAAGAAATTCAACAATTAAAAGATCAAATTGAAAGTCAAAATTTAGAAATATATGATGATATTGAAAAGATGTCCAACGGATTAAAAGGTTTCTTCAGTGCAGAAAGTTTAAATTCAATAAAAGAAGAAATTCAAAAACTTGAAAAGAAATTCTCAGAATTTGAACCAGGAAACGAAAAAATTAATGCTGGATTTGAATTAATATATAAATTAGCTGAATGTTTAAGAAATGAAAAAAATTATTGTATTAATCAATTGACACAGTTTTACGCGAGGAATCAAGAACTCGAAAATGAATTAGTTTCATTTACAGAACAAAACCAAGTGTATTTACAAAAACTTGAAGAATATATCGCAAGTCCTTCTAGCGCTAATAATTTGCAATACGAAGCAGATAGGTTAAGATTTTTATTCTTGAGCCATTTTAGCAATCTTCATCAAGCTCAAATAATACATGATTTTTTTAGTTCAACTCTTAATGATGAAAATGATTTCGAAGAATTTTTTTGATTAATATATATTAAAAATCGTTTCTGAATTTATATCAATAAAAATTTAAACTTTATTTTTTGTTCCTGACAAAATTTTTGTTACACCGATATGAAAAAGCGTAAAAACAAAAACAAGCTAAGTT
>JAIRZH010000029.1 GCA_031267335.1 Oscillospiraceae bacterium
TACAGATTATTGTTAGAAGAATTTGAAAAGACTTTTAAAGCGATATCTAAAAAATTAGCACTAGGACACATAGAAAAATCAGACAAAAACAAACTATGCAATCATTTTTATGATACTCAGAGCAAAGTTTATAAAATAAAATCTAACACGAGATTTAATGAAATAACAAATGTTTTTTTTTAGAATCAAAATACCAAAAATTAATTAAATGGTGTTCTGATAAATGGCGTTCTGAAAAAATAAAAAATAAAGATTTCGAAATACCTGAAAATATTTCCCCTGAAGAATTAGCGGAATTTAAAAATTATTCAAAAGAAAAACGCAATGAATATCCCTGGAAAATGGAAACACAAAAAAATAAGGAAAAACTCAATTTAGAACTTCAAAACCTTAATAATAGCTTGATAAACTTGTTCAATGAAATTGAAGATCCTAAAAGAAATGAATCTTTAAAAAAAATTTCAGAGGCCTTAACGGAAAAAACCAAAATACAAATTGATAAATTCTCAAAAATTTCGGAAAGCGTCAATTTTGAAATTTTCAAAAAATCTGAAGGCTGCCTTAAAGACTATGAAAAAAATTTTTACAACACTATTTCGGAAATCAAAGAACTGCAAAAGATGAAAATCTTAAAACTGTGAAAAAAATCCAAAACAAACTTGAAGAATTTAAAAAAAATTCTGTAAATTTACTTAAGAAAAATTTAGAATTACAAAAAAAAATAAATTCTATAGTTTTTAAAATAATCTCAAAAAATTTTAACGCTTACACATGGAATTTCGAAAGCGAATATAAGTCAATCGGAAAATCTATAAAAAGTGAAAATCGCGAAATCAGAGAAAAGATTTTAACTACTCTCGCATTTTTTATGAAAAAATTTAAAGAAATATTAAATAATATAAATGCAGCTTGGGAGGAAAAAAATTTTGAAATTATAGTAGAATATTGGCGAGAATTTAAAATTTTTTATAATGATCTTTTAAACAGAAATAAAAAAATCGAAAAATTTTTGGAGGAAAAAATATTAACGAAATCCATGACAAAACAAGAGAAAAAAGACAAAAAAGAAAAAGATAAATTGATAGAAGAAATTCAATACCTTGAAGGTAATCTTTTTTTCTGCAAGATTTTTATCAAAAAAAACCAGGAAAGTGAAATGAAAATAATCAATGATGAAATCGAAAAAGTGTCTAAGATTAAAGAAGAGATTAAGTCTAAAATGCCTAACCAAAATAATGAAGGGTTAGAAATAATATACGGAAAAGACTGGTGGAACTGCTCTGATCTAGAAAAATTGGAAAGAATTTGGGAAGGAATAAGAGAAGAAGACAGAAAAGCACTTGAAAAGAAAGAAATAATGATTAAAAAAATTGAAGAATTTAAGGAAATGCTTGCTGAAACAGAAAAAAAAGTTCAAGTTTATATTGTGATTTTTTAAAAAACAAAATTACAATTAATGATTTTATTAAAAATTATTTTGAAAATATTAACTATCTTAAGGAAATTCTACTAATGTATAAAGGAATTTTAGATTTTAGTCTAAAAATTTTTCAAATTATATATGAAAATATAAATAGTAAAAAAAAATTAGAAATTGAAGAACCAACTTTAGTTTTCTTTAAAACTTGTAGAAATTATATTTTAATAATGGGCAAAAATTTATATCTATTTGATATAAAACAGTTTACACCTAATTCTATATTTTGTCAAAAATTTGATTTATATTTTCTTGCTGAACTAAATTCTATTGATGATTGTGAAATTAAGGATTTTTTCTTTTGTCTTAATCTTTTAGTGTCGAATATATTAAAAAAAATTAAAAATTCAACAACATTAGAAAATTATATTAGTTTACTTAACCCTGAGTTTCGAGAAAAAATTGAAGATCAAAAAGAAAAAAACGATAAGGAATGGCAAGAAAAATCCGACAATGAACAAAAAATAAAAGAAAAAATTGAAAATTTTGAAGATACCGATATGTTCAAAAAAACCATAGAAGAACAAAAAAATAAAGATATGAAAAACCAAAGTAGACAAGCCAAGATTAAAAAAGCTAATAAAATAATTGAAAATAGCGAAAAAAAGTTCACAAAAGACGAGATTGAACAAGCTAATAAAATAATAAAAGAAGAAGAAAAGTATCTCGAAATAGAAAAATTAAATGCTGATTTTGAAATAGTAGCTAATTATGTTAATCTAAGAAGACTAATAGATTTTTCTTTGTCTATTCATTTAAAAAATTATAAAACCAATAAAACTGAAAAAACTCAAAAGGTTTTGGAAGTTTTATATAAATATAGTAAAATTTTATTTCATGCGCAAAAATTCTGTAAAGAAAATATGCCAGATTTTTCTTTAATTGATTTTAAAGAAATTAGTTTTGAAGAAGCAATTAAACATTTTTGCAAAGTTTTACAAGAATTATTACAAAAAATAGCTGAAGATCTTTTAAAAAACTTTGAACTTGAAAAATATTATCTTGAAATAATCGATTATTTAAATTATATGTTCGAAAACTCTTATTCCCCAGAAAGCAGTGAGAGAGAAAAAGAAATTTTTCAATACATCGAAGTTCTTATGAATTTACTCCAAGATCTTATAAAACAATCAGAATCTAAACTCTTCAAACTTGAACCCCAGGACCAAAATTAGAATTAAATCTATTTTAAAAATCTAAGCAAAATCATACTAAACGAAGGTTTATTAATTTTTACAAATCCAGAATTTCATTTCGAATGTGTATATAGCAAAGCATATTTAGTTTAAATTACAAAAAAACATGTGGTTATAACTTATGAACTTTTTTCAAACATTAATAGCCGCATTAACATATTCAGCTGACAAGTAAAGTCAAATGCACTAAAAATGTTCAGAAATTGTCAAAAATTCACATCTTTAGTTTATCGAAGACAAACTCTTTATATTTATTTTGATAAATCCTTATTATTTTTTTCATTTTC
>JAIRZH010000030.1 GCA_031267335.1 Oscillospiraceae bacterium
TTTTTAAATAATTTAGAGGAATTTTCCGCCATGACAAACATTAAACTCATTTCGAGCAGTGTAAAGAGCCCAAATAAGCTACTTGAATTAATAAATCGAGCAAGAAGTATTTTAAAGATCCAGAATTTATTTAAAGTTAATAAACTTTTTAAAAAATCTCTTGCTGTAAGTTTATCAACGATTATTTTCAAGTTTTTCTTTTAGAGCCTTTCTAATATCTCTAAGCAGTGTAGATTTTGTGGTAAAATTTTTAAAATTTAAAGCGCGAGGAAGGCGAATACTGACGTATTTAACTGACGAGCAATGCAGAATTTTAAAAATTTTAACTAAATATGCGCTGTTTCAGAGATATTAGACAGGCTCTTAATTAATTATACAATTTTTTAAAAAATTATTTAAATACGAAAGTATTTTGCGAAAATTAATTATTTCATCGTTTTTATTATTTAAAATCATTCCGATCAATTTTTCATTAATATATTTGATTTGATTTCTAACATATCTAGCACTTAATTCATTCGGAGTAATTTTATCTAAGAATTGATATGCAAAATCATAATTCACTTTGTTTACATTAAAACTTACTTTCATTATTGTATAAATTTTACCATGTGATTCTACAATTTCTTCTTTTTCAATTTCAAAATCATTAGATGCAAGAAAAATTCTAAGTTCAATTTCGGATGTCATAGGCTGGAAAATATAATTTTTACCACACTTGTTTTTCCATGGACATTTTTTTAATATTTTAGAAATTGTTTCTCCACCAAGACCAGCAATCACTATCGAGTCAACTTCCGATTCACTAATATTTAAAAATCCATCGGAATATCTTGAAGTTACTAAATTACCAATTTTATATTTTTGAATATTTCTCGTTGATAATTCTATTGAAAATTTATTTATATCACACGCAATTCCATAAGATATTTTATTTTTTAAAGCAAGCCAAATTAGAAGTTTAGAATGGTCAGCGCCGATATCGGCGACACGACATTTTTCTTCTAAAAATTCTGCACATTTCGAAAGTCTTTTATCTAAAGAAAATAATCTCAATCAATAAACCTTTACATTAAGTTTTTTCTAAATTCCCTAAAACACTTCGTTTTCGACTAAAACTTCTTTAAAGCGTCTGTGCAAACCGCCATTTATACAAATAATTTAAGAAATTTGAACAAAAAATGAATTATTTCAGAGAATATAGAAAGAAATTTGCTAAAAATAAATTTTAAGAGCCTGTCTTTGATGAGCTGAAGATGCGAATTTTTGACAATTTTTTGAACATTTTTTAGTACATTTGGTTCTAATTAACTGGTGCCAAGCTGAAAAAATAAACTAAAATTGCTAAAAATTGTTAAAAAATTGCGCTTGCGGAGGGGCTTATTGAAGACAAGTTCTTAGAGCCTGTCTAATATTTCCTAAGCAATACAAATTTAACGATAAAATTTTTAAAATTCAAAGCGTAAGGAAGGCAAATACTGACATATTTAACTGACGAGCAATACAGAATTTTAAAAATTTTAGTTAAATATGTGTTGCTAAAGAGATATTATACAGGCTCTAAGTATTTTTCTTTTTTTATTCACAAAACTTCTATGTTAATTAAATCCATTTCATTATGTTTAAAAATATAAATAATTGCATTTCCTTTATTTTTAGCAAGGATTTCTCCTTTCTTATTTATTCGAACTATTCTATGATCGCTGCTTTCGTAAAATGCTCCTTTTGAATTTTTAATAATTGAAGTAATATACAAAATTTCTTCAGATTTAATTTCAATTTTAGAATTTTTATTAACACAAAAATACGGAACATATCCTATATGTTTTTCGCCTTTTTTAAAAAATTCTATTTTGCCCCAATAAGGAATTCTAAGGTAATTCATTAATTTTTCTGAATTTGTTATAAAAAACCCTAAAATAGTTACTTCTTCGTTTACTAATAAATCTATATCGCTTATTTCATAATCAATATTAGGATTTGAATAAACTTTTGTGTCTTTAACCATAATACCGGTTGTTTTAAAACCATCGCTAAGTTTGCAAATATTTCTAGGAACATCGTTTTCATAAATCGGGATTAAAAATTTTTTTGCATCGCTTAATATCCCTAGTTTTTTATAAGCTTCCGAAACTTTATGAATGTGACATACTCCATATATACTGGTAAAATACTGATGTTCATTAGGCAGGAAAGCGGACGCAGAATTTGTATTAAATCTTTGAAAATATGCTGTATTTTGCCCTTTATTTATATAAAAACTACTTATAAATTCTGCGCCATCACTTATTGACTTTTCTGGAGAATCCCAACCTTTTTGTTTAGCTCGTTCTAAAGCGTTTGATATCGGGTCTTCGCCGTCATTTGCCCCTATATTTAAAAAATTATAATAACCTATGAAATCTTCCTTATAATTGCCTGTAACGCTTCCACTTTTAGAACCATCGCCGCGGCAAACTTCTATTCTGATTTTAGACGCAAAATAATATGGATTTAAGTTATTTTTTTTAGAAGCTTTTAATATTACATCAGAATATTTTTCTGTCGTTACTATTTCTTCTCCATTTTTATCTATATATTTAATAATTTCATCGTACATAAATGTTCCATTTAATATTTTTTCTATACCTTCTTTTTTATGAATTTCAGCATCATATGTTAATGATTCAAATGCAAAAATCTCATTTTCGTTTATATAATTATTTGGATCTATAAAATGCTTTACTGTTGGGAAATTCGCAGCAACCCATACTTTCTTATCGAAAAATCTATATTGTTCATACTCATCTTTTTCAGGAAAAAAATACTCTTCCTCTTTATGTTTAAGCAAAGAATCAACAAAATTTTCAACTAAACTTTTATGTCCCAATTGTGCTTTGGCGGTTTTATGTAATTTAAAACCAGTTGGAACAGGAATGAATATCCAATCTGGAAATTTTTTATTTAGATTATATAATTTTTCTTTCATATATTCAGGAAACATTTCTATATAAGATTTAGCAATTTTTCGCCAACGAAGTTTGTTTTTTGCAGCAGTTTTTGCTGCTTTTAAAACGGAGATATCATTATCATTAATATAATTATTTTCTTTGCCTTCGCTTTTTTTAACAATTTGAGCAGTTTGCGCTATTCCGGAAACAAAATTTCTTAATATAAACGTTGCAGAAATAAAGGCTAAACTTGATACAAAAAATTTCTTAAAGATATATCTTTTTTCACCAAAAAAAAAATTTAATTTTTTATTTATTTTTTTTACCGTTTTTTCAATAAATTTATTGAATTTTTTTTTTGTACATTTTCTTTTATATATATGACTTCCGTAAAATTTATCTTGGTTTTCTTTTACGAAAAATTTTGGCAAATACCTAGAAAATATTTTTTTGATAGTTTTTCCAAAATTTAATTTATTCATAAAATAATCATTCCTTTTTAGTTTTGATAAAAAATTTACAAAATTTAATTGTATAAGAATAAATAAATAAAATCAAAATTCATATTATTTTTATATTTATTTCCTTTATATAAGAACTTAAGTTCATTTAAAAGAAAATAAATATAAAAATCAGACATTAAGGCCTGTTTTCACTACCGTTTAATAATCATATTTCGGTACTTTTTGGTTTGTACTACGTTAAATTTTTTCACAATACGCAAGTATTGTAAAAAAAATTTTTCTTATCCAACCCAAAAATTACTCGAAATTTTGTCATTTCAAATAGTGGGAACAGGCCCTATATCTCCTCAAAAATTAATTTTTAGAAACAATAAAAATTTTAATTACTTTTAAAATTCGTTTTTTTACTTCTGTTAAATTTCCAGATATTTCAAATGCAGCTGCATTATCATGGCCGCCGCCATAAAATTCTTGGCAAATTTTATTTGCACTTTTGTTTGAGGTTCTAATTGAAACTTTATATGAGTTTTTTTCTTTTTCTTTTATAATTACACCAGTTTGCACATTTGAAATTTTCATAGGTATCGAAGTAAGTTCGCTGATTTCTTCATCTTTAACATTAAATTTAGACATTAAATCTCTAGAAATTATTAATAAAACGCATTTATCATCAAAATAAAATTCACAATTTTTAACTACTTCACTTTCTATCATTAAATAATTTTTGGATCTATTATCAAAAATAGTTCGATTTATAAATTCAAAATTACTTATTTTTGGTAAAATTTCGGATGTTATCTGAAAAGTTCGAGAAGTAACATTTGAAAATTTAAATCGCCCAGTATCGGTAACGATTCCTGTATAAATACAATCCGCAATTACAGAATCTATTTTTATATTCATTAATTTTATTAATTCGTAAACATTTTCAGTATTTGCAGCAGCTTTTGGATTATTATATGTAATTTTAGCATAATTTTTATTTGCAGCATGATGATCTATGCACACATCAAGATTTTTATATTTTTCTTTAGGCCAAACTAATTTTTCATCAGGCAAATCGACGCAAATAATAATTTCCGGATGATGAACAATCTGATTTTTTGTATTTTCACATAAAAACATAAATTTTTCTGGAATCTCACAAATAACTTGCGATTTTTTTCCAATTGTTTGTATAGCATGGCATAAACCAAAAGATGAGCCCAGAGCATCACCATCGGGTGCTTTGTGCGTTAAAATATGAAAGCTATTATATTTATTTAAAATTTTTAATATTTTTTTTAACAATACTTTATCTAATAATTATAAAATTTTGAAACCTGTTTCTGAACAAGAAAAATTTAAGTAAAAAATCTAAAAATTTCCAAAATTATATTTTGAATTCATCAAATACAAGTTATTAACTAAATATACTTTGCTTTTTAAAATATCAAGATTAGGATTTTATAGTTTATCTAAATATTTTTAAGTAATACGAATTTTATGGTTGAAATTTTAAAAATTTAAAGTATATAAAATCAGTTCTAGGCCATATCCATGCTGTTCGATCATATTTTAGCACTTTTGATTTATATTACGTTAATTTTTTTCAAAATATAAGGAATAGGCTTTGAGAACCTGTCTAATATCTCTTTAGTAACACATATTTAACTAAAATTTTTAAAATTCTGTATTGCTCGTCAGTTAAATATGTTAGTATTTGCCTTCTTCACGCTTTGAATTTTAAAAATTTTATCGTTAAATCTATATTGCTTGGAAACATTGGACAGGCTTTAAACTTGACAATATCAATTTTTTTATAAGATACTGAAGAAATGCGGAATTTTACATTACGGCAAATTTGCGCCTGTAGCTCAGCTGGATAGAGTGTTTGGCTACGAACCAAGAGGTCGGGGGTTCGAATCCCTCCAGGCGTGCCAGTTTTATTTCTAAAAGCCTGCTTAATATTTCTAAGAGCTTGTCTGAGATATTAGACAAACTTTAAGATATTGAAAAAATTAAATTTAGGGCCTGTTCCCACTATTTGAAATGACAAAATTTCGAGTAATTTTTGGTTTGGATAAGGAAAATTTTTTCACAATACTAATGTATTGTAAAAAAATTTAACGTAGTACAAATCAAAAAGTATCGAAATATGGTTGTTAAACGATAGTAGGAGCAGGCCCTAATTATATAGTCATATCATTGTATAATTATACTCATTCGAATTCAAACGCCGAAATCAAAATTAAAATTCAATTCATTCAAATCTCAAGCAAAATCGTGCTAAACGGATGATTTTCAGATTTCAATAAATTCAGAATTTCATTTTGAATGAGTATATATTATTTATGTGTAGAAAATATTAACTCTAAAAATAATAAAATTCATTGCCACAAACCTTATAATTTCGTTTTTTGTAGTACAATGCGAAATTTTCGGGCGCTCTCGTTTACAAAAAAATAGAAATAGAAAAAATAGTTGAAAAAGTATTAAAAAAACAAAAAAAAGAAAAAAGAAAATTTAAAACAAAAAAATAGTTTAACTAATATTTTGCTTAAAAATAGTTTAATTAAGACTTTGCTTAAAATTGGTTTGATTTTTTATTTCAAGCATGACGATTGTTTTATTTTTAAAATATTTTGATAAAATCATTCGATATATTATGGAAAAGTTCTTCCGTGAGAATTTCAAATTCTTGGTCTAGACAAAGTTGCTATCGCCCTGGATATTTCTATCCTGAATCGCCGCCAATTAATGTGTCGATAAATTTTAAATAAACAAATTCAAGTCCTTAATTTTAACTGATGTTTGTTTATAGTTTTTTGGTTAGATGTTCTTACTCCAATTTCGAAGTTGTTTCAATGTAGCTCTTTTTTCAGGATCAATGACTAAACAAAATTTTATAAGTTCATCTAAATTTTTTGGTGTATTTTTTGTTGAAAATTGATTGATTTGAGCAAATTCTTGATGTTTTGCTTGCAAAGAACGGATTTCTTGTTTTGTTAACTTTAACATTTCACATTCAAAAGGACTTTTATTATACAACAAATTATAAAGCATACAGCCTAAAGACCAAATATCTTGTGAGCTTTTGACTTGGCAACGATCGTTTAAAAGCATTTTGCAATACTCTGGTGATAAATATTCAAAAACACATGGACAAATAGTTTTATATGTTTTATTAATATGTGTTTTCGGACCACCAAAATCTATCAATTTTACTTTAAAGTTGTTTGGACCCTTTATTTCACAAATCATAAAATTTTCTCCTTTTATATCTCCGTACACATGTTCTAAATTGTGTAGTGTTTTTAGTTGTTTGGCCACTTGATATATAAAATTTAACATGATTTTATCTTTATTTTTTTTGTTTTGTATTGATTCTATATAATCAAGAAAATTTTGGCCTACAAGAAATTCTGAAACAACAATGAATACTTCTACTTTTTCAGAATTTTTAGATCTTTCGACATTGATTTTTATAATATCTTTTACAACTTTAGATGTAAATTCTTCCATTTTACCATGAATAAATATTTCTTTTTTTGCTTCTTTTTCACTTCCGAATAATTTTAAAAATAATTTTCTTTCATTTCTATTATCCCAAGCTTTAAAGGTCGGAGAAGAATAATTTGAAAGCATCTTTTTTAATATTATTTCTTCCTTTTCGAGTTGTATGGCTAAATTCATAACGTTTAATTTTTTTTTATCGAATTTAAAATTATGATTTTTACATACACGATTTTGTTTTTGAATTTGTTCTTTTTCGATTACTTCTTTTTGAATTTCTATTGCTTCTTTTAGATGATTGAGCACAATTTCACAATTTAAATTTACATCATCAATATTTTTTTTAATTTTTGAAATAAGTGATTTTGCCTCAATACTTTTTGAAAATTGTGGTTTAAATGGAATATTATCAAACTTACTGTTAATTCCGCCGGCAATATAATTTTTAAGAAATTTTATTATTAATTTAAGAATTGATCTTAATTCTTCTTGGTTCATTCCTGGCAAGGCTTTAGAAATTGATAAAGCTTTAAAATCTAGTAAGCAATTAGTAAATATATCAAATTTTCGAAAGTCTGGCAAAACTTCAGGAATTGGAACCTCGAAAACTTTAGAATCTGAAAATTCGAAGGTTTTGGGAACTGAAAATTCGAAGACTTCAGGGACTGAAAATTTGAGGGCTGGGTTAGGCGTTTTTTTACTTTTTAGAAAATCAAAAACGTACTTTAAACCAGAAGTTGCAAATACGCCCATAACCATCGATTTAATTGGATTTTTTTTGATAAAACGACTTGTTTTATGTAAAAAATTTAATTTTTTCTCAAAATTTTTATTATTTTTTTTATTTTCATTTTTTTCAATAATTTGAACAACTTTTGCAAATGGAACAAAAACGTTCATCGTAGATGCTGATATTAAAACCGATAATCCAATTAAAATAACTTTTGTAAAAAAAAATGTTTTTTTAGTTCTTTTAATATTTGATTTGCTCATAAATATATTGGTTCCTCTGAATTCTAAAAAATTTTATTATGATTGATTATTGATGGCCTGTCCCAACTGCTTGACTGCAATTTTGATATTTTTTTGATTTATATTGCATTAAATTTCTTTGCAATACGATAGTATTGTTTTGAAAAATTTTAATTATTCGACATAAAAATTACTTGAAATTTGATAATTTCAGGTAACGGGACAAAAAAAGGAGGTCGCGCCTCAAACTTATGTAAAACTAAATTCCTCCCAAACATCCTTATATTAATTATATCATTAAATGAAATTTTTTGCATTTATTTTTAAAAAACTAATTCCCTTTTAAGTTTCAAGTTCTTAAAGCCTGTCTACTATCTCCAAAACAGCGTATATTTAACTAAAATTTTTAAAATTCTGTATTGCTTAGAAATATTAGACAGGCTTTAACAAACTAGGGCTTGTTCCCGCTATTTGAAATGACAAAATTTCGAGTAATTTTATAATTTCAAATAATGGCAACAAGCCCTGAAGTAGAAAAACAAAGTACTCAAAAAATTGAAAGAAACATCTGTCATTACGTACATGGTGCAGTTGCTTAGTCGAAAAGGCATAAGGTTTTCTAAATCTTATTTAATGCATAAAATTGTTGTAAGTTTAGTTATAAATTTTTGGTTTTTGGGCGTAATTTGACGTTTTCATTTATTTTATGACACCATTGGAAAATAAGCGAAAAATTGTAAATCTTTTATGCTATAATAATATTGTAGAGGTATTCTGTGCTAGATCTACACACTGTGCTACAAAATATAGTCAAACATCTAAAAAATAGCATCAGCAAAAAAGTTATTTTTAATTTTGACAATTATTTTTTAATTGTGTTAAAATTTTAAACGTTGCGTTACCATAGACAGCAGGTGCATTGATGTGCTTAAATTTCCTGCCAAGGGAACGAAAATGGTTTATTTGTTTTAGCCCTTTTCTCCCTGACAGAATCGGGGATTTTATTTTACCATTTTTAAGGAGGTGATAGTTTTGCCGAGCCAGAAAAATCTTGAAAAAAAGAAGTCGATAGTTGCAGAATTGGCTAAAGAATTTCAATCTACATTAGTTGGGATTCTTGCAGAATATAAAGGAATAAACGTTGCTGACGATACTTTTTTGCGTAAGCAGTTACGTGAAGCAGGAATAAAATATAAAGTTGTAAAAAATACGATTTTAAAGCGTGCATTAAAAAATGCTCAAATTTTAAATCTTGATAATTTTTTGTTTGGGACCACAGTTGTAGCTATTGATTCCAACGGTTATTCGAATGCTGCTAAAGTTTTATGCAATTTTTCCAAAAATCATAATTTTTATAAAATTAAAGCTGGATTCGTCGAAGGCCGAGCAGTTGATGCTGAGGAAATTAAATTGTTAGCTAAACTTCCGCCGAAAGATCAACTTATTTCACAAGTTCTCGGTGGCTTAAATACGCCAATTGTTTCTTTTGTTTCAGTTTTAAACGCAACACCGCGTGCTCTTACAATTGTTTTAAGCAAAATTGCAGAACAAAAAGCTGCATAATTTTAAAAAATATTTTTATTTATTTTAGGAGGATAAAATGTCAGATAAAGTTAATAAATTAATCGAGGGTGTCAAAGCACTTACAGTTTTAGAATTGAGTGAATTAGTTAAAGCATTAGAAACAGAATTCGGTGTTTCAGCCGCAGCACCCGTTGCAATCGCAGCGGCTCCGGCGACAGGTGATGGCGCAAAAGTTGAAGTTGAGAAAACTGAATTCGATGTAGTTTTGAAGGACGCCGGAAGCAGCAAAATTAAAGTTATTAAAGCAGTCAAAGATTTAACAGGGCTCACTTTAAAAGAAGCCAAAACAATTGTCGATGAAGCCCCTAAAACCGTAAAAGAAAAAGTTAGTAAAGAATCAGCAGAAGAAATCAAAAAAGCATTAGAAGAACAAGGCGCACAAGTAGAAATTAGTTAGAACCTAAATATTAAGCTTATTTTTAAGCTTTCCGGAACATTTCGTTTTATTCAAGAACTTCTAGAGCCTGTCTGAATAATTTCTAAAGCAACGTATATTTAGTTAAAATTTTAAAATTCTGTATTGTTCGTCAGTTAAATACGTCAGTATTTGCCTTCCTCACGCTTTGAATTTTAAAAATTTTATCATAAAATTTACGCTGCTTAGAAATATTAGACAAGCTCCAAAAGAGCATCTAAATTACAATGCTCACGTGTTCCAAAGCAAAAGGCAAAAGGTATTCCTGTTTCGTGGTCTACAGCCTACCAAAGCCAATATTGCTGAGATTTGTCATATACGAAGCTCCACTTTCGTGGTCTACAGCCCACCAAAGCCAATATTGCTGAGATTTGTCATATACGAAGCTCCACATTTCATCTATCT
>JAIRZH010000058.1 GCA_031267335.1 Oscillospiraceae bacterium
TTCTAGCTGTGTTTTATCATGAATCCTACCGTCATGAGTAGATGAAACACAGAGTATTCGTCGTTTTTTGTTACAAATTACTATGTTTTTTCTTGTGTGTCTTTTCTTTTTTTCTGAATATTGTTTTTTAGTCTTTTTCTTAGAGCCTGTCTAATATTTCTAAGCAATACAGATTTAACGATAAAATTTTTAAAATTCAAAGCGTGAGGAATACGAATACTGACGTATTTAATTAACGAAACAATACAGAATTTTAAAAATTTTAGTTAAATATGTGTTGCTAAAGAGATATTAGACAGGCTCTAAAAGCTCACAGCAAGAATTTTTGAAAATTTATTTTTTAAAATTTTGAATTTTTTTGAATCTAATTTTAGTAATAATCCTTGTGGTTGCTCCCTTTTTTATCTGTTTGGTTATCTTCTAATTGATTATTTATATTGTATTCAATTTGGTTTTCTTTTATTTGATCGTCATTAAAATTTTTATTGTTATTTTTTAATAACATTATGTAATTGCTTCTTTTAAGTTTAAAATTTCATTTAATTTCTGAATAATCAACTGTTTTTTCGAAAATACTACTTGTGTGGAAATAGTAACAAATAATTTAAAAGCTTGCCAAATTATGTTTAGAGTTTGTTTGATATCTTTAAACATATAGCTAATTCACCTCATAATCTGGTTGTGTTCTAGACAAACCAAAATTTAAAAAGACTTAAATATTAAATTGAAAATTTTGTGAGAGTGATATAATTTTTGTGAATTTCACTATTTTGTTGAAAAATTTAAATTTTAAATTGTAGAATAAGTTTTAGATTGTAAAATTAAATTTTAAGGAGTTTTGTGTATGTTTAAAAAAATTATTTCAATGTTTGTTTCTTCATTATTATTCTTAAATTTGTGGGTGAATTTTGCAAATGCGAAAAACCTTGAACAAATGTCGATAGAAGAAAAAATTGGTCAAATTATATGTTTGGAATTAGACACTTGGAGCAATGAAACTCAAAGAAATTTGCAAAATTCAGGATCAATACGAACGTCGGTAATCAAAGCAATTATTTCAAAAAAAAGTATTAATGAAATTATTTTATTTGTAAAAAAAATCGTGAATCAAGAAAAAGCGGAAAAATTAATTGCTGATTTGCAAACTGCTATTAATCAAAACAACGAGTTTATATCAATATCAAAAATCTTTGATGAAAATTCTATAAGTACAGAGCAATCCAAAAAAATAATTTGTAGATTACAACAAATTATTTCCCAAAATAGTTTTGTACCATTGACAGAAATTAACGATGAAGTTAAAGAAGTTATTGAAAAATATCATATTGGCGGCGTAAATTTATTAAATAAAAATTTTGAAAACAAAGAACAAGCTAAAAAGTTAATTAATGATTTTCAAAAAGCAGCAATATGTTCAGGGAATCCACCGCTTCTTGTTTGTGCTGACCAAGAAGGTGGAAGAGTAGAAAAATTTGCTTTCGACAGAGAAAAATTAAAAGAAAATGCGGAAATCAAAACACCCGAAGAAGCATTTCAAAAAGGTGAAACCATTGGCAAAGAACTTAAAGAAATCGGTATTAACTGCAACTTTGCACCAGTTGTAGATATAAACAGCAATCCGAAAAATCCTATTATAAATACATGTTCATTCGCAGATAACGCTGAAGTTGTTTCGGAATTTGGTAAAAAATTTATGGAAGGTTTGCATTCGCAAAATATAATTTCAACTGCAAAACATTTTCCAGGTCATGGTGATACAAATCTTGATTCACATTTGGAATTACCGATAGTAAATAAAAATCTTAACGAACTTGAAGCTTTAGAATTAATACCATTCCAAGCAATGATCGATGCGGGCGTCGATATGATAATGATAGCACATATTGAATTTCCAAAAATTGAAAACAAGACTTTTGTTTCTAAAAAAGATGGTAAAGAGTTTTGCCTTCCAGCGACTGTTTCACATTTTATTTTAACAGATTTATTAAGAAACAAAATGGGATTTAACGGTGTAATAATTACCGATGCAATGAATATGAAAGCTATTTCAGAAAATATTGGTGAAGCGGAAGCAGTAAAAATGGCAATTCAAGCTGGTGCTGATATCGTCCTTATGCCTGCGTATTTGAGAAGTAAATCAGATACTGCGAAACTTGATCAAATTTATAATGTATTAAAAGAAGCTTTAGAAAATAACGAAATTTCAGAAAAACAGTTAGATGAATCAGTTAAACGTATTTTAAAATTGAAAGATAAATATTGTAACAATTTAAAACAAGAAATTGAAACACCAAAATAATTGAAGTTTTGCTTTGCGAAGAATTAAAATTTAAATGTTAATGGACAATTTTTAAATACAATTTATAATGAACTGGTAGAGTGCATTGAACAATCGCGTGCGAACATTGAAAAGTGTCGTATGAGGAAAGTCCGAGCTCCATTGAAAGAATAGCGGCCAACGACCGCCGAGGGTGACCTTAGGGAAAGTGCGACAGAAAGTAACCGCTTAATTTATTAAGTAAGGGTGGAAAGGCGAGGTAAAAGCTCACCGGTGCTTAGGAGACTATGCAGCCACGCAAACCCTATTCGGAGCAACACCGTGGTAAGTAGTTTAACGATTGCTTGTGGAGGTGGCATCGAGCTAATATGGCAACATTTAGCCAAGATGGATGATTGTTTTCGACAGAATTCGGCTTATAGATGCACTCTAAAAATTTTTGAAATTTACGCCGAACAGAAAAACAGGTTATGTCATAAACTAAATGAAATTAAAATTTTATCATAAATATTTAGATTTCGATTTATAACATAAAAACTTCGTTTATTTAATAATAAAATTCCTAAAAGCCTGTCTAATATTTCTAAGCAATACATATTTAACTAAAATTTTTAAAATTCTGTATTGCTCATCAGTTAAATACGTCAGTATTTGCCTTTCTTACGCTTTGAATTTTAAAAATTTTATCGTTAAATCTGTATTGCTTAGAAATATTAGACAGGCTCTTAGGAATATTAAGATCCGTTTCCATTATTTATAAAATGATGAAATTACCAAAATATAGTCGTTATAAACAGTAGTGGGAACTGGTCCTAGCTGGGTTTTCATGCTCCTATAAGCCAAAATCTGGTAAAATCTATAAACTAATGAAAGCTAATAGCACATATAAATTTTTGTTTTTCATTAACCAAACCGCCGGAATACCGTAAAAAACACACATATAAATTAAATTTAAAATAGTAGGGATGGATTTTGAATAAATTCATTCATTTGAAAATTACTCGAAATTTTATCATTTCAAATAGTGAGAACAGGCCCTAATTTTTAAAAACGGATATAAAAAATTTGTTATTTTGTTTATATTTTATTGCAAATTTCTTGGTTTGGCAATTTTCTTAGAAATTATCGAGGCGCCATAAATTGTTTGATTAAAATTTCTCATTAGCAATTTTATTGTTAAATAAACGAAATCTTTATGCCGAAAATCGAAGTCTAAATATTAATGTAAATTTATTTTATTTAGTTTAAGACATTACCGAAAATATTAGATAGGCTTTTAGCTGATTCAAATAATAAATTTGATTAAATTTGGAAAATTTTACAAATTCTAAAATTTTATTGACTATATTTTAGTTATTTTGATTATTGATTGACTTTAAGAGGCAATTATTTTAACTAATTTTATCAGTTCGATTGATATTAGGCAATTTAAACAATTTTAATTTCCCTATGGTTTCGCAGGAAGTTGTTAATCCGTTTCAACCACATACCTCCTAAATAACACATTCATGCATTTGCCATGGAAAATTTTATGCATTAACTTGAAAATTAATAATTTTATGTGTTAAAATGATTTCATGTGTTTTAAGACAATATTTTTAAAAATGCAAAAGGAGCAAAATATTTATGAGTAAAAAAATCAACAAATTTAAAGCTTTATCCATTATATTATCCTCTGTAGTTTCTTTATCTTCAGTTACACGTGGTATAGGATCAGATCCAAGTATAGTATCAAATCCAAAAGAAAATTCTAATAAAAAAAATGTTAATGAAGGTTCGAAACTGAATGATCTTGAAAAAAATATTGGTTCTGGCAAAGTAGAATCTAATGAAATTAATAAAAAAAAATTAGAATCTATTTTTAATGAAATTAATAAAATCAATGAAGAAATTCCTAATCAAAATCTTTATAATCCTAATAATAATGAATTAGAATCTATTTTTAATAAATTTAATAAAGAAATTTCTAACAAACGCATTAATATGCCTCGTCGGCATAATCAAAATCTTCAAGATTTAGGTTTAAATATCAAAAAACAAAAACTTACTACTTATTTACCTTTAATTTCATTTTTACCAGTTGGACATATTTTAGTTGGAGGTTTTTTTACAATCACTAATGGTTTTAGGTATTTTATAATTAACCCTATAAAGAATTTTTGTAACAGAAAAACAAAAAAATTGTCTGACAAAATTTTTACACAAATATTTAAGGAAGATGGTATTTGTTTTGATCAAGAAGAAAAAGATCTGATGAAGAAAAATCCATGTAAGTTTTTATTGATGATTAATCATCAAATTTTTGTAGTCTTAATGCCGATATTCGGGATCTCTTTAGGAAGTTATTTAACGCAAACAATGAATCCGAATAACTGCACTGATTTTGTAAGAATGGTCTCTAAAAATTTATTGGATGTTTTTATTTTTTTCCAAACTAACGTTGCAAGTGAAATGAATGAAAGTGAAAAACAAAAAATTAAAAAAGAGATCGTATTATCAAATATTGGGGTACTAACAACTTTATTATTAGAAATAGTTTATCCCGAATTAGATCCTAGTGGCGAAATTTTAGAAAAAACATCAGCTTTGAAACTTTTTTCAGAATTATTTTCGGATTTAATAATTAATTATAATAAAATTTGATAAATGCAAATAAAATTCAAGTTTGATAAGAGATTTTGCCGATTGCAATTAAAGCCTATTTTAATATTTTTAAAAA
>JAIRZH010000111.1 GCA_031267335.1 Oscillospiraceae bacterium
TTTAACTAAAATTTTTAAAATTCTGTATTGCTCGTCAGTTAAATACGTCAGTATTTGCTTTCCTCACGCTTTGAATTTTAAAAATTTTATCGTTAAATCTGTATTGCTTAGAAATATTAGACAGACTCTAAGGCCTGTTTCTAATAAGTCTAAGCATAAATTTTTAATAATTTTTGGTATCTTTGGCTTATGATATATTCTTAGAAATTTTATCAAACACGCAAATATAATTTTAAAGCTCCTTGCAGTATCTATAATATGCCAGCACCAGTTTAGAAAGAAGTATATTTTAAGCATATTTGAAAAAATTCCCGAATTTCTGAGTTGAAAAATTCGGGAAATATTATTAATATTAAAAATTACTTAAATTAATTTACTTCTTTTTTTGTTTATAAATAAAACTATAGCTATAAAACTTGCTGCCATCATGCCGCATATTATTATTGAAGAAAAAATTTCTTGCCCGGAATTTGCATTTATAGCTCTATCTTTTGATGTCAGCATGTCAACTAAAGCATACGGGCTAAAATGGTTTGTATTAAAAACATAGTACTGAAAAGTTTTTCCATTTTCATGTTTGAATTTTTGAATTTTACCATCTTTAAAAATTTCGTCTTTCCCTTCTGTAACAAACGAAGAATATAATTCATCTTCATCCCAATTATCTGGTATTTTAATCCATATTTCGGCAGTATCGAATTTTTGAATTGGTTGTCCTTGCGCATCAATAACTGAAATATCATAAGCATTAAAATGTTCTATATCATCGGGATTATCTATATTTTGTTCTACAAATTTTAAATAATTTTTATCATCTTTTGAATGTTCAACTGTTAAATTAGAATTATTAGGGAATTGCCCAACCGAAGCTTTTACACGAATTTCATCTCCCCACCATTGATCAAATTGTCCCCAATCTGTAATCTGAATAATCACTGTTTGAACGGATAAATCTGCACCAGTTGTATGATCTTTTATTTTAACTTCTACTTTATATTCTCCTACAGTATCAAAATCTACATTTGAAAAGTCATTTTGAGCAACTTCAATAGGATTGTTGGCTGATGAAATTTTAGGATCTAAATCTACAATAAATTGTTCTAAAGTTACAATTGAACCTTTTTCATAAATCATTTTTTCAGGTAAATTCAAAGTATTAACTATAGCATACAAGCTAAAATGCGTGATTGTAATAACATAATAATCTTGTTCTTTCCCATCGTGTTCAAATTTTGCGAGTTCATCATGATCGAAAAATTCATTTTGTTTTTCGCTTATAAATCTTGCGTGTAATTTATCAAGATCCCGTGGCATATCGTCATCAATTTTAAACCAAACTTTTGCCGTTTTGCCTTCAGGAATTTCTAATTTTTCTTCATCTTTATATACACCGAATTTGTATGTCGTCAAACTTTCAACTACTTCAGGGTGATCTAAGTTTTTTTCTACAAAATCGACGATTTCTTGACTATTTTCGGAACTTTCTGCTTTTAATTTAGAATTTTCAGGGAACACTCCGGCTTCTGCTGTTACTCTTAATTTATCTTCCCACCATTGATCGAATGCAGGTGAACTTTCCGGATTATTCGTTTTTAAATTTGTTGGGTCACTTGTTGAAACTAATGTTACATTAAATTTTTCGCCATCGTATTTAGCATTGTATAAATAATCTTTTTCGCTATCAAAAGACGGTTTAATTGTTACCTTTATTTCATATTCAATATAATTACCATCGGTTGACATATTAACAGGCAACCAAAGATAAAGATTTTCATCGTCTACATAATTTTGAAAAATATGCCAATCAACAAATTTTCCATCAATTTTTACAAAAACATCTTTTAAATTCGGTGCAAAATTTATAATTGCTAGCGATACAGGATTATTTTTTCCATCTGTAGGAGGAGCAATATTATTAGCTTTTAAACTACCGCCAGTAATAACTAAACTACCACAATCGGTATATCCACCACCACAGCCATTACCGATATCCATAGCATTTTTACTTTTCGCAAAAACGGTTCCACCAAAAATTGATACATAGCCGCCATCTCCTGCTTTAAAACTTTCTTCACCGCCAACAAAATTTCCGGCGCCACCACCTATTGCAGCAGCAAATGCATTACTTTGTGCTGAAACTAAACCACCAAAAATATTTACTATGCCACAGTCTCCGCCACTAAATGCAATTACATCATCATCTAAAGTTCGACATCCTGAACCTCCACCCATGGCAGCACCATTTGCACTGTTTAAGTTAATTTTACCACTAAAAATATTAATTTTGCCTGAATTTTCTCCATCGTTTTCCATTCCACCATTGCCGCCAAGAGCAGCACCACGTCCTCCGGAGATCAACGTAACTGAATCATTATAATTGGTTCCATAAATTGAAATTTCACTAGTTTCTGGCAAACGTATGGCGGCATTATGGAAATGCACACCGGAATTTAAATAGTTTGTCCCTTCTAAAACTAAATTCACTTTTGTGTTTTGTCTTAAAAGCATAGGCGAAGCATTTATTTGATAATTACCAAAATCTAAATTTACATTTGAAAATTTTATATTTGCCTTCACATCATCGGCAACCACTAAATGTTTACCATCTACCGATTTATTTTTAACAATAAAATTTCCATCTGCAATGATTGTAATTTCGCCTAATATCGTTTGGCTAAGAATCCAATTTTCTCCTGAAGTTTGATCTGAACTAAAATCTATCACACTAGCTTGTGAAAAATCAAAAGGAGAAAAAATATCGCTTCCGCTTCCAGATTGAGATAAATTGATCTGTGTGCCGCCTCCGGCTCTCACGGAAATTAAACTAACTTTTGAAAAAATAAACAAAAACGCGACCATTATAGAAATTAATCGCTTTAACATCACAAAAATCACCTCACCATCATTATCGATTTAAATTAAAAGGACTGAAACAGTCCGATATAGGTTATTATAAATATTTTTTTTTTAGTGTCAAATTTTTTTTAATGCAATATATACAAATTAAATCATTACTTCTAAAATTAAATGAATTATAAACAGTGAAATTATTATTTGCTCTTCCTAAAAATAATAGCTATAATAATAATGTACGGCTATAATAATAATAATATTATAATTGATGGGTGATTGAAATAAATTTTAAGAGAGCTTCGAATAAAATAAATATGAAAAGATTTTTCGCAGCAAAATTAATAGCTTCATTATTAATAAGTTCTAGCATTAGCATTATTTTTTTCGATAAGACGAGTTACGCTCAAAA
>JAIRZH010000035.1 GCA_031267335.1 Oscillospiraceae bacterium
TAATTGGATATCGATAATTTAAAACTCTACCGAATAAAAATGGATCTCGAATTTTACAATTATGTATTTTATAAATATATTCCTTGCCTAAACATGAATAACGTGCATGAAAACTTTCACGAACTTCACGGCAATCAATTACTGAAATATCATATGGCAAAAATTTATTAAGTGCAATCGGGATTTTATTTACCGAAATTAATTCAGGAAACTTTGCATTTACGCAATACATATTTGCGTGAACTCCGCTGTCTGTGCGTGAACATCCCTTAATTTCAGGCATTGCACCGAAAATCTTTACAATGGAATTTTGGAAAATTTCCTGAACAGTAATAGCGTTTTTTTGAATTTGCCATCCGTGGTAATTTGTTCCAACAAATTTTAAAACAATTAAAAAATTTTTCAATTTTATTTTAATTTTTAGAATTTTTCTTCAGTGAGCCAAATATAAATTTTAGATAATTTTTAAACATTTTTTGGTACCGATTTTAAAAAATAAATAAGTAAAATTTTAAAAAAAATTGTTAAAAAATTATATTTTAAGCTTATTGACTGAAGATTTTAAAGTTCTGATTTCACGTTAGTATTTTCTAAATCTTTTTGCAACTTTGAAATTTCTTTCTGTAATGTTTCATATTTATTTTGCAAATCTGAATTTTGTTCTTTTAGATCCGAATTTTCTTTTAATAATTCGTTTTTTCTTTCCAATTGACAGTTCAAATTTATTTTTATTTCTTCGAGGTTCATTCTGGCTAATCTTAATCTTTCGTCTTTTTTTTGTGAATCTGAAACTTCTTTTTTAAATTTTTGAATTATTCTAAAAGCAAAATCTTCAAAAACTCCGCCACATTTTTTAAAACCTTCTTGTCCGAGAGCTTGTCGAATCTGATCATGATTTTTTTTTTCTTTCTCAGCTATACCCTTAAGCCATTCATCTTCTCCGCCACGCATCCTAAGACAAAAAGCTTTATCTTGCTCACAAGGGCGAATTACTTCTATTGAACTATAAAACGCCTCCGCAAAAAAAATAAAATTGTTTTCTATGTTTTCTATTTCTTTTTTTAATTTTTTATTTTCTTCTTTGAGTGTTTGAATTTGATTGCTAAGTTTAGATTTTTCTTTCTCAATACTTTGAATTAAATTTTTTTTATTTTCAAGTTCTGATTGTAAATTTAAATTTTCTATTCGAAATCGTTCTAATTCTTCTATTTGTTGGTTTTGTTGGTCTAATTTACTTTGTAGTTTTGAAATTTGTATTTCAGCTTTGGCACTGGCTTCTATTAATTTTTCGTCTTCTTTTTGCGAATCTGAAATTTTTATTCTAAAATCTTCAATTATTTCAAAAGTTGATTTTTCAAATAATTCGATTAAATTTAATTCTTGCATAAGATCACGAATTTTACAATAACGAAGTTTTACAAACATATTTGTGCTTGGATCATCGGGGCAAGATATTGTTTTTTTTAAAAGCGATATAAAATTTCTAAATTTTTTTATATAATTTTTTTTTGTCTTTTGTTCTTCTTTTTTTAATTTTTCATTTTCTTCTTTGAGTGTTTGAATTTGATTGCTAAATTCTGAAATTTTATTTTCATTATTAGATTTTTCTTTCTCGAAATTTTGAATTAAATTTTTTTGATACTCGGATTCTGATTGTAAATTAGTTAAATTTTCAGTTCCGTTTTTAGAATTTAAATTCTCTATTTGAAGTTGTTCTAACTCTATTATTCGTTGGTTTTGTCGATCTATTAGACTTTGTGATTCCAAAATTTGTGCTTCGGCTTGTTTTAGACTTTCGTCTCTTTCTTGTAAATATAAATTTTCTGTCTTACTAAAAATTGTATATTTCAATCCTTCATCACATAAATTCAATCGTTGAAAAATGTCCTGAAGCTTTTGATGCCATTTCTTGTCTCGCTTTTCCATGGCAAGCAGTTCTACAAATGAAGTTATAAAAATTTTAAAATTTGTTTCATTAGATTTTTTCATATTATAACCTGTACATACGTGCCCGCAATATAAACCAAGCGCAGCTGAAAAAGTACCAAATATAACAGAACGTAAATCATTTCGATGGTTTGTTTTTTCAGGGATAAGCTTTAAATGTTTTAGTTTATCTAACAAAATCCTTGGATAGATATTTTGCTCAATATTTTTATTGTTACCCTTTATTTTGCCATTCAAAAAATTAACATTTTTATTTCTATTATTTTCTAAGATGGCTTTCGTTTCTTTTGAAATGAAATTAAAAGTTATTAATATTTCGAAAAGCCAGAAATACTGAAAAAACTTTAAATAAATTTTTTTCATCTTTTTTCTTCTTGAATTGGTTACAACAAAATTTTTAATTTTCTTCAATACACTCTACCTAAAACTTTATTAATAAGACTTTTTAAATATTTCTTATCCACTAAAAAAGCTTTTAAAAACAAAAATTTTAATATTTTATAATTGATCAATTTTAAAATCAAATATTTCAAAACCGATATATTATACAGTACTATTTAATCTAGAAAATTGCAATCGGAGATATTTAAATATGCTATTAGGCCTCATTTACATCTAAATTTATTGTAATTATCCCTGGAATCGGCACCATAAATTTAAGATTTTTAACCTTTTTTTTTGAAATTTCAATTTTCCCGTTTTCAGTAATCACTTTATAAAATATGTTGATTTTATTAATCCATTTAAGCCCATTTGATGGTTTAATACTATTATGGACATCATTTTCCCTGGGCAAATTTCCAATGCTCCAACCAAGATTTGAAAAATTACCATTTACTGGATTAAGAAATTTTTTAAGACATTCAGAAATTTTATTATGAACTTCTTGATATGAATCAAAATTGTCTATATTCGCTTGAATATCAATATCCGTTTCGACGTATGAAACTTCAAAAATATTTATACGAGAGCTTTCAAAAATTATCGGAGATGCTTTATT
>JAIRZH010000063.1 GCA_031267335.1 Oscillospiraceae bacterium
TGTTCATTTGTAAGAATTTCACCAATATTTGCATAAAATAAAGTGGCATTTGGACCATCTCCAAAAACTTCAATTAAGTTTTCAAAAAAAGCCTGTGGATTTTCTTGCAAAGATTTTTGAGCGGTTGCTAATTCTGGACCAATTACTATTTCTGTAGTATCTTTTAGTTGCTTTTTTGTTTCAAGTAATTTTAAAAGATTAACTGAAGCAATAGCTTTCTTTATTTTTTTGTCATCACATATCCATTTATCATTGGAATAATTGCTTGAAACACCATTATAAACAATTTTTAATTGATGATTATTTGTCATTTTCTCTGTCTCTAAAAGACTTAAACGAAAAGAATTATTTGAAAAATTTAATTCTTCTAAAAAATCATCATTACAGCGGTCATTAGAACTAGGATAAATATCAGGACCAGCTTGAAAAATAACAAATCTATCTGCAGGTTGTGTATCAGTTTCAGGTTGGAAAGTATAAGGTTCTGCAAATTCTGGATCCTTTAATAACTGATATTTTTTATCTTTTAGATTAAATCTAACTGGGATAATAGCAATATGCCCACTACCACTAGCAATATTTTTTTTTCCTGCATCAAAATTTCCTAGCGTAGTTGCAATATCTCTATCTGTTTTATAATTAGAAGTTGAAGAAACTACAACTTGATTTCCTCCCCCAATTTGTACTGAATATCCCACATCAAAGATATCAGAAGAATTACTTTTAAATTCGTTAAACTTATATGTCATAATATTAAAAAAAAATATTAACTTGATACTACTTGATAATATAAATAATGTCAATTTTTTTTTATTAATTAAAAAAAAAAAAAAAAAAACGTAAAATAAAAAGGAAGTTACAAAACTTCCTTAATTAATTTTTAAATTAATTTTAATGTTAAGTTATTTAACATGTGAAAATTGAGAAGAAAGTTTAGCTCTTTCTTTTTGAGCCTCAGATTTTGAAGTTTTTTGTTTAGAAAATTTAGATGAAAGTTTTGGTGATTGTCTAGGTGGTTGTTTAGAAATTCCTAACTCTTCAAGATGTTCAGATGCTTGTTGACAAGAATCTTTAGCTTCTTGAAGAAGATTAAATGCTATTTCATGTTTTTTTTGAATATGTTGAATTTTTACAGATGTTTCTTGAAGTTGAGTAGACAAAGATTTAATTTTTTGTTTTGTTAATAACGATTCCATTTTTTGTTTTTTTTGTTTTGTTAACATTTCTTGAAAATTCTTTTCTAATGTATCTAAATTTGGTCTTTTTGATGGATCACATATCAATACTGATTTAAAAAAAGTTTTATATGTTGTATCTATATTTAAGTTATCAATATAATTATTAATTGAATTCTGATTATCGAGAGAAAATATAAAAGCACCTGGTAAAGAAGGATCTTTTCTATAAAGATTTAATTCTTGACCAACTTGTAAATTTAATAAAGAAATAGATAATGACCAAACATCATGTTTTTCTCTATCTAAAAGGTTACAAGCATTACGTTTTTCCTGAATTGGAATTGACTTATTGCTAGCTATTCTTAAAAAATCAAAATATTCTGGTGGAGAATAAGGCAACGATGTAGATCCTACACCATTAATTTTGTTTGTAGCAGTAGATAAATCAGTAATACGAACCGTTCCATTTTCATTTAAAAGTACATTGTCAGGTTTAAAATCATAGTGATAAATTCCTTTATCGTGTAATTGTTTTAGGGATAATATAAGTTGTTCTGAAAGCTCTTGTTTCTTTTCAGGATTTGATAATTCAGGATTTAAAGTTCCCAAATAACTTGACCTCCTAGTGGGTAAAAATATTTTTGTATCTCTTTCAGCAAAATCAGTTACAACAAATTCTTTACTGGTGTTTTTAGGTTTTTTTGAGATGTGTACATGATCTGGAATAAGTATATGTTCTGGATTTTGTCCCAAAAAAGCATCTTTAACAAATCTATCGCCATCAAAAGTCATATTTTGTTGTGACCTTTCTTGCACCTTAATAAATTTCTTTTGTTTTCTTGTGGTGTCTTCTCTATCTTTTACGATTAACTTAAATTTTTCACCATTAGCACCACCAAGACTCATTTTTTCAACTCTGGAAATATCAGCATTAAGTTCGTTCTCCATTTTTACTAAATGTTTTACTTTAATTCCTAATTTTTTTGCATGTCTGACCCGATTTACATTTTCTTTTGTTACTATTATATCATTTTTTTGAAGTATATGTTTAAAGGCCAACAAATGTTTAGGTCTAAGTCCATCAAAACCAATTATTCCTGCATATTCAAGAATAAGATCTGATTTTTTTTTATCAGCATCACCTAATTTGTTTTTATATTTTTCATTTAATTGGTCAAAATAAATAATAGCATAATCTTCTTCATCAAAAGCTTCGTCATTTACTTTTTTAAACTCTTCTTCTAGAGTTGATAATTGATCAGCAGAAAAAATATTAGATTTAATTAATTTTTCATATTTGGAAGCAAGCTCCAAATCATCATCCGAAGAAATGATTAAGTATTTAAGTAAAACATCAGGCGCCAAACCGTTTTTAAATAAAATATCAACATAACCAGTATCATTAAAAACCGATAATCTGGCAGGTGTAAATTTATCATCAATAATTAAATCCATACATCGATTAACTAACTCCAAATCCTTATACTTTTGAGATAAGTCTCTAAAATAAGATCTAGCTATATCTCTTTCTGTTGCATCTGACATAATATTAAAAAAATTATTTATTTGTTTATTATATATATTATATTAGCAATGTCAATATTTTTTATATTTTAAAATGAATTTAATTAAAAAAAATAGAGTAAGGGAATCTAATTGATAGATTTGGAAGAAATGGTGTAATTTATTTTACACAGGTG
>JAIRZH010000016.1 GCA_031267335.1 Oscillospiraceae bacterium
ATTATACTTTTGGGTTCAAAAATTTGGAAAATTAGACTTTGAGATTCCTTCTTAGATGCTAAAAACCGCAGAAATACTGCGATTCTGGCTTGTATCAAAATTAGGGTTTGGTGATGGTGCGGATAACAGGATTCGAACCTGCACAGTGCAACCTACACGAACCTGAATCGTGCGCGTATGCCAATTTCGCCATATCCGCATAATGTTATTTAAATTTATTTTTAGTATTAAATTCGTAAAAAACTCTATCACTTAAATTTCAAATCTGATTTTTTAACATTTGCTTTATAATTTTATAAACTATATGTTAGAAATACGCTGGAAAACAAAAAAATCTCCGGTCATTACATTCCTTTAGCTATCATAATATCTAATTATCTTCAAATTATTAATTATCACTTTCAAATTAGAACAGTCTTAGGCCTTGACCCGATGATAAACTATATTTTATATTTTTTTAATTTATATTGCATTATTTTTTTTGTAATACGATAATATTTTTTTCAAAATTTTCTTTATATAAATTCAACCAAAAAATTACTTGAAATTTAGTTATTTCAAAACAACGGAGCAAGACTTAAATTACCGTAATTCGATGCATTTGATTCTCCATAAATTAAATAATCGCCCAATTTTGCAGCTAACATAATTATTTAATAAAAAAATAACTGCTTTTGAAAAACAAATAAAATTACAAAAATTGTAATTTTAGCTTGTTAAATATAAATTCCCAAAAAACTATATAATTAAACTTCTTTTGAAATTTTATTGAACACTTCGTTTTTTTGTTTAAGGCTCCTCGAAACATCCATATATGCTAATACCACTTTTTTCGAATCCGACGGTCTAAGGAAAAAGAAGTCTAATGAATAAATATATAATTATGTTAGCTGTTTTTTTAAATTAAAAATAATTAAATAATGAATTAAAATTAAAAATCAGAACAGTCGGTTAAAATTTTAGTCTTTTGTTTTGTAACTGCAACTGTATGCTCAAAATGTGCTGAAAGGCAAGAGTCCTCGGTTACTACGCCCCAGCCATCATGACGTCTAATTATTTTCGAATCATTAACCATTACCATAGGTTCTATAGCAATTACAAGCCCTTCTTCGATCAAAGCACCTTCATCTGGTTCACCGTAATTTGGCACATTTGGATCTTCATGAACAGATCTTCCGATTCCATGGCCAACATATTCTTTAACAACAAAATAACCATTAGATTCAACGAATTTTTGAATTGAAAAACCAATATCACCTATTTTAGAACCGACTTTTACGGCTTTAATTCCGATTTGCAAAGCTTTTTTAGTAATTAAAAGTAAATTTTGCGCATTACTGGAAATTTCGCCACAAGCAAAAGTGAAAGCATTATCGCCATGAAAACCATCAATGCATGCACCAACATCAATCGTTACGATATCACCGTTTTTAATAACACATTTCGAACTCGGTATAGTATGAATAACTTCATCGTTTATAGAAATGCAGGCACACGCCGGATAACCGGATTCACCTAAAAAAGAAGGCTTTGCACCCTGTGAAACTATAAAATCATTCATTAAATCGTCAAGATATTTAGTAGTAACACCAGGTTTTACCGCTTCTCCGCCAATTTTTAAAGCTAAAGCAGAAATACGTCCGGCCTTACGCATTAATTTTATTTCTTCAGGAGTTTTTAGATTTATCATCTTTCACCGAGTATAGAAAGAATTTCTCCAGAAGTTTCCGGGAGAGGCCTATCGCCATTAATACTAACAAGCCTGCCGATTTTTTCATAATAATTTTTCAAAGGTAAAGTTTGATCATTATAAACTTTTAAACGTTTTTTAACTGTTTCATCGTTATCGTCAGACCGACATTCAAGTTCACTTCCACATTTATCACACATATTTTCCTGTTTTGGCCGCATATCACCAGTTATATTAAAAACAGAACCACAATTGGAGCAAATTCTACGGCCGGACATACGTTTATAAATGGTTTTTTCGCTAACTTGAATTTCTATTACCTTAGTAATAGAAATTCCCATTTTTTCAAGAGCTTCTGCTTGTTTGACTGTACGCGGAAAACCATCAAGAATAAATCCATTCTTAAATTCCGGTTTTTCAATACAATTTTTTATTATATCAATTACTATGTCATCAGGTACTAATAAACCATTTTCTGTATAACTTTTAAGCTTTTGCGCTAAAGTACCGCTATTTTTTAATTCGCTTCTAATCATATCACCAGTAGAAATAGCAGGAATTCCTAGATTGTTTTTAACAATCTCAGCTTGAGTGCCTTTGCCTGCCCCCGGAGCACCGAGAAATATTATTCTTTTTGGTTCCATTAAATAACCTCTTCGAAAATCAACATTTCATTTTTAGTTTCTTAAAATTACAAAATTCTTTACTACGGATTTAAAAATATATCAACTAATTAATCTAAAAACCCTTTATATTTGCGCATCATCATTTGCGATTTAACTAATTTTACAGTTTCAAGAGCAACTCCGACAAGAATTACAATCGAAGTACCGCTCATGAATAATCCGCCCATCGGCACAAATGCACCAAATAACATTGGGAAAATTGCTATAAATGCCAAAAATAACGCCCCCATTAAAGTAATACGGGACAAAATCTTCGAAAGATACTCAGTGGTTGGTTTGCCAGGACGAATTCCCGGAATTGCGCCACCACCTTGTCGCAAATTATTCGAAATTTCAATCGGATTATATGAAATCGAAACATAAAAATAAGCGAACATAATTATCAAAACAAAATAAATAATTGTATAAATAATTCCGTTTACCGAAAATGCATCTAAAAACGTTTTTACCCAACCGGTAGGACTAGTAAACAAATTTATCATGCTCGGAACCGAAAGAATCGAACTGGCAAAAATTATCGGCATAACACCAGCTAAGCCAATTTTTAAAGGTAAATGACTACTTTGACCATCGAATAATTTTCTACCAACGACTCTTTTAGCGTATTGAATCGGTATTCGTCTTTCGGCATCGTTCATAAAAACTATTAGCCAAGTCATACCTGTAAATACTAATAAACAAATCGGAACTAAAATAAAATACATCCAATAGTGAGCTGGATCTTCGAAAGCAAGATAAATATACGCAAATATTCTTGTTATGAGCGTTGGCATGCGTGAAACAATTCCGGCGAACATCAAAATAGAAACTCCGTTTCCGACGCCTTTTTCGTTAATTCTTTCCCCAAGCCACATCATTAAAGCCGTTCCTGCTGTAAAAACCGAAACGATCACAAAAGCAGAAAAAACACCATCAAAACCATTTGTGTATTTAACAATAGGCACACCGCCAAAAGTGTGATAACGTAAAAACGCATAATACGCAAAACCTTGAGTCACACCAAGAAAGATAGTAACAATACGTGTAATGGCATTAATTTTTTTTCTGCCTTCTTCGCCTTCGCGTTGAAGCGCTTCTAGAGACGGTAAAGCGACCCCCATAAGCTGCATTATAATAGAAGAATTAATATATGGGTTTACTGACATAGCAAAAAAAGTCGCTTGCGCGAATGCTCCACCTGATAGCGTATCGAAATACGCAAGAAGCGCACCACCATCGGATAAATTACCCATAAAACCTTTCAATGCATAAACGTCCAAAAATGGAACCGGAATCAAAGACCCAATACGAAAAACAACCATTATTACGATAGTGTAAAAAAGTTTTTTTCTTAAATCACCAGTCTTCCAAGCTTGTTTGATAGATTCAAACACTTCATATCACCTCCGCTATTCCGCCTGCAGAATGAATTTTTTTCAAGGCGGATTTAGAAAACATATTAGCTATAATTTTGAACTTTTTACTTAATTCGCCATCGCCAAGAATTTTTAATTTATCAAATTTTCTTTTAATAATACCATTTTTAATTAAAAATTCTGCATCGATAACTGAATTTTCTTCAAAATCACAAAGCTCATTCAAATTAACAACTTCTACGCTAAGAGCAAAAATATTATTAAACCCCCGTTTTGGTATACGGCGTTGTAAAGGCATCTGACCGCCTTCGAAGCCTACACGTCTCGGAGCACCGGAGCGAGCTTTTTGACCCTTGTGCCCTTTTCCGGCTGTTTTTCCATTTCCAGAACCATGGCCTCTTCCAATTCTTTTGTAAACATGCTTTGCACCAAACTTTGGTTTTAAATCCAAAACTTCCATTTTAATCGCCTCCTTTATTAAACAAGAATAAACTAAAAATAAAATTCAATATAATATTAGCACATAATAAAAACAAATAAAATTAAAATTGGATAAAATTCATACATTATTAATTAATTTAAAGTTTTTCAAAAAACTCAATTCCCGTATTTTTTTTGTTTTTATTTTCTCATGAATTTTCCTACATACTTTAGATTTTTTGCTCTTTTAATTTCTGCAATTATATCTTCAATTATACTTTCTAAGAAAAAACAAATTTCAAAAATTTCATCATTGGGAATTTTTAAACCTATAAAATCATCAAAATCATATTCGTCAGAACAAAATTTGTCCAAACGGAAGACTATCATATTTCTAGTTATTCCTCCAATTAAAAATTTTAAATTTTTGATTAACAAACTAAAAAATTCATTATCATTTGTTTTTAAAATTTCTAAATATTTTTCAAGTTTAGTCACAGATTTTAAAATTTCTTTATAATCTAATAAAAAACTCTTAATCTTGTACTTTGTACCATCAAAATTTTCTTTAAAAAATTTATCAATATTTTCGTTATGATAAAGATGTTCAAGAAATAGATATCTTTTTGAAAGATCTCTACTTACGCGATCTCCGAAATAATCAAGCAGAGAAATATTTAATATTTCATCAGTAAGCAGACGATTAAATTGTTTAATTTCATAATAAGTATTTTGCACAACTATCATGGGTTTTTATACTTTCTTGCGATGTTTTTCTTGGGCCGCATTTAGTTGCTCATCTATCTGATTAAAAAAATCAACCATCAAATTTTCATTTAGATTATCTAATTTCTTTTTTAAAGAAAATTCCATAGCTCCTATCTGATTTAAGCTTACGAAACCTACATTATGAATCATAAATAAAGTTAATAAACTTGCTACAAAATCCTTTTGTAAAAATTTATTAACTTTAAATAAATTCTGGATTTTTAAAATATCTTTTGCTCTATTTGTTAGTTCAAGTAATTTACTTTTTTTGGAGGTTACGCTGCCTAGAAGGGATTTGATATTTGCCATAATTAATTTCTCCAAATTATTTATAAAACTTTGTTAAAAATCATATTTTAACACCAGCCAAGCAGTATCAAAAAGTACCAAAATATACTCAAAAATTACTTAAAAATTTATATTTTGATTTAATAACGACAAAGTTTTTAGAACTAACTTTATAAAAATTATATTATTTATGATTTACTAAATCAAAATTAATCCTTACATAAGCTTTAAGCAACACTCTAAAAGATTATTTAAAATTTAATTAAAAACTTCTTGCACGGTCTTTCCCCTATCTTTTGCTACTCTTTCGATATTTCTTAATGAATTAAGACCTTGCATAACTGCCTTCACAACATTATATGGATTGTTAGAACGCAAAGATTTAGCACGCAAATCTTTTATCCCAACGGCTTCAATAACGGCACGTGCAGGACCACCTGCTAAAACACCCGTACCAGACGGAGCAGGCTTTAACAAAACCTTTCCAGCACCATATTTTCCTATAATACCATGTGGAATTGTACCGCCTCTGAGTGAAACTTTAAAAATATTTTTTTTAGCATCTGCGATTCCCTTTCTTATCGCATCAGGAATTTCACCAGATTTACCCGAACCAACTCCGACACTGCCTTTGCCGTCTCCGACAACCATTAAAGCAGCAAATTTAAAAATCCTGCCGCCTTTAACAGTTTTAGATACCCGGTTCACGGCGACAAGCCGTTCTTTTAAATCACTTTCTTTTTTATCGTTTTTAAAATTAGGTTTTGCCAAAACTTGCACCTCTATATTTATTTAAAATTTAAGGCCACCATCGCGCGCCCCATCGGCTAATTCCTTCACTCTGCCGTGAAACAAATAGCCACCACGATCAAAAACAACTTGATTAATTCCTGCACCTAACGCTCTTTTTGCTATTATTTCTCCGATTTTACGAGCCCCTAATTTATTTCCGCCATTACAAACAAAATCTTTACCAACACTAGATGCCGCCGCTAATACTTTACCTAAATCATCATTAATAATTTGCGCATAAACATGTTTTAAAGATCTAAAAACGTTCAACCTTGGCCGCTCAGCAGTACCCATTATACTAGCACGAATACGTTTGCGGCGTCGTTCACGTGCTTCAATTTTATACTTATTTTTAATCATAAACTATTACCTCTTTTATTTCTTAGCTGATTTACCTGCTTTACCTTCTTTGCGACGAATAACTTCATAATTATATTTAATACCTTTTCCTTTGTACGGTTCCGGTGGACGCTTCATTCTAATCTCTGCAGCAAATTGCCCAACCTTTTGTTTATCTGCACCACGAACTATTATTCTATTTGCCGCCGGAACATCAATGCTAATTCCTTCGATTTCGGATACCACGACCGGATGCGAAAAACCCAAGTTCATAATTAAATCATTACCCTGTTTTTTTGCTCGATAGCCGACTCCGTTGATTTCTAAAGTCTTTTCGAATCCTTTTTTTACGCCTTCCACCATATTTGCAATTAAAGAACGCGTTAAACCATGAAGAGAACGATTAAACTTTTCATCGTTAAGCCTTGAAACACTAATTTTGTTGCCATCGATATCAATTTGCATATTCTGATGAATAATTTGAGAAAGCTCGCCTTTTTCACCTTTAACTTTGAAAGTTTTATTTAAAAAACTAACTTCCACACCACTCGGAACATCAATAGGTTTTCTCCCGATTCTTGACATATTGCTCTTAATACCTCCTTACCATATATAAGCCAAAACTTCTCCACCAACATTTTGCGTTCTAGCAGCTCGATCCGTCATAACGCCCTTAGAAGTAGAAACCACAGCAATCCCTAAGCCATTCATTACTTTAGGCAATTCGCTAGCATGCTTATAAACACGCAAGCCTGGCTTTGAAATTCGTTTTAATCCTTTAATTGCAAATTTTTTATCTTCATAACGTAAAGATATACGAAGTCTACCTTGTTTTCCATCGTTTGAACAGCTATATCTTCTTATATAACCTTCAGCGACTAAAACCTTAGAAATCGCCTTTTTAATCTTAGAAGCCGGAAGTTCAATGAACCTAATTCTAGCCATACCTGCATTTCGTATGCGTGTTAAAAGATCCGCAATTGCATCAGTTACTTGCATTAAACAACTCCATAAATTAATTAATTCAAAAAAATAAATTACCAACTCGCTTTGCGAACACCAGGAATTTCTCCTTTGTGTGCAAGATTTCTAAAACATATACGGCATATCCCAAATAAACGCAAAAAACCCCTTGGTCTGCCACAAATACCACAACGCGAATATGAACGCGTTTTAAATTTTGGTTCTCTTTTTTGTTTTACTATTAAAGACGTCTTTGCCATAAACGATTAACACCTTCCTTAAAAATGCTTTTTATTTAAAAAAATTACTTTGAAAACGGAGCACCCAACAAACTTAATAACTCCTTAGCTTGTTCGTTGTTTTTAGAAGTTGTAACAAAACAAATATCCATACCGCGAATTTTATCTATTTTATCATATTCTATTTCTGGGAATATTAACTGCTCTTTTATACCCATATTGTAATTGCCATGACCATCGAAAGACTTCGGATTTATACCACGAAAGTCGCGCACACGTGGCAAAGCTAAATTAAAAAACCTATCAACAAATTCATACATACGGTCACCGCGAAGCGTAACTTTCACGCCGATTTTCATGCCTTCACGAACTTTAAAATTAGAAACTGACTTTTTGGCCAAGCATGCCACAGGCCTTTGACCAGTAATTATAGACAAATCCGAAATTATCGATTCAATTACTTTCGAATTTTCGCGAGACTCGCCTGCGCCAACATTTATAACAACTTTTTCAAGTTTAGGCGCCGACATTAAATTTTTAAGCGAAAAACTTTTTACAAGCTTATGAATAATTTCATTTTTATAAAATTCTTTTAACCTGGGCATATATCAACCTCCTACTATTTAAAATTAAACGATATTATTGCATTTTTTACAAACACGTTGTTTTTCATCATGATTTTCGCCAAAAAATGCATGAGCAATTCTAGTTGGCCTATCACAATGTGAACAAACAAGCTGTACTTTGCAAGAATATAATGCAGCTTCGGTCCTGATAATTCCACCTTCATCGTTTTCACGACGCGGCTTAACGTGCTTGGAAACTAAATTTATACCTCTAACCATTATTTTACCTTCCTTAGGGCTTACGGCCAAAACTTCACCACGTCTACCTTTATCTTTGCCACAAACAACCAAAACAGTATCACCTGTTTTTACATGTATCTTTTTTGCTTTTGTATTTTTTTTAATCATAACACACCAAATATTAATTTAAAACTTAAAAAAATTAAAGAGTTTCCGGAGCCAAACTTAATATTTTAGAAAATTTTTTTTCGCGTAATTCTCTCGCCATAGGGCCAAAAATTCGTGTACCTTTAGGAGAATTTTTGTCTTTAAGAATAACAGCCGCATTATCATCAAATCGAATATAAGAACCGTCGCTTCTTCTTGTATTTTTAACAATGCGCACAACTACCGCTTTAACAACATCACCTTTTTTTACCATTCCATTCGACGTCGCTTTTTTTACAGAAGCCACTATAACATCACCGATTCGTGCATATCTGCGTCGTGTACCACCTAATACCCTTATACACATTAATTCTTTAGCACCTGTATTATCAGCAACTCGCAAACGAGTTTGTGTCTGAATCATAAAAAATTTTACTCCTTATTTGGCTTTCTCGAGAACATTAACGAGACACCATCTTTTTTCTTTCGAAATTGGCCGTACTTCCATAACTTCAACTTTATCTCCTATGGAGCATTTATTCTCTTCATCATGCACTTTCAACCTCGTAGTTCTACGTAAAGTTTTTTTATATAACTTATGTTTTTTGAAATAACCAATTGTCACCACAACGGTTTTATCCATTTTATCGCTAACAACTTTTCCGATTTTAGTTTTTTTAAAAGAATTTTTAACTAGAGAATTAATTGCCAATTATTTTTCTCCTTTTTCATTGGTTTGAGCCAAGTCTACGGTTTCAGGCAATGCCAAATTCTCGTCAATAAGATGAGACCCTTCGTTTAAAACTGTCAAAATTCTAGCAATATTCTTTCTTACAATGTGAATTCTTAAAGGATTCTGTTCACGCTTTGCTTGGCGAAAACGTAGATTAAGCAACTCAGACTTATAATTCTTGAGTTTTAAAAAAAGATCGCCTCTAACTAACTTCCTAGCTTCATTTGCTGTCATCTAACATACGCTCCTTGATTCTTTCCAATAAATTTACACTTTACTGGCAACTTGCCAGCAGCCAATCTCATTGCTTCGCGAGCAATTTTTTCTGAAACTTCCGATAATTCAAACATCACACGACCCGGGCGAACCACGGCCACCCAAAACTCAGGAGCACCTTTACCTTTGCCCATACGAGTTTCAGCTGGTTTTTTAGAAACAGGCTTATCAGGGAATATTTTAATCCAAACCTTGCCTAATCTTTTGCAATAACGTGTCATCGCGACACGAGCTGCTTCGATTTGATTCGATGTAATCCAACAAGGCTCTAAACTTTGCAAACCAAACTCACCATATGCAACTTTGTTTCCTCTTCTTGCGACACCTTTCATTCTGCCACGATGCGCTTTTCTATATTTACTTCTTCTCGGCATTAACATTTTCTTCACCTTTACCTTGTTCTATTTTTGCTTGTTTTACTTGATTTTCTTTGAAAATTTCCCCTTTGTAAAGCCACGTTTTTACGCCAATCATTCCATAAGTTGTAAACGCTTCGGCGAATCCATAATCTATATCTGCTCTAATTGTCTGTAATGGAATGCTGCCTTCGTGAAAATGTTCTGCACGAGCTATATCTGCACCTCCAAGCCGTCCACCGACACGAATTTTAATTCCGTTTACACCAGATCTCATAGAACGCCCTATGGCTTGTTTCATTGCCCTACGAAAAGAAATTCTTTTTTCAATTTGCTGTGCCACAGATTCTGAAACCAACTGTGCATTTGTATCAGGACGCTTAACTTCCACGATATTAATTGAAACAGATTTTTTTGTCAACTTTTCGCATCCAGAACGCAATTTTTCTATTCCAGACCCAGCACGACCTATGACCAAACCTGGTCTAGCACAATGAACAAATATTTTAATTCTATCACCGCTTCGTTCAATTTCTATCTTAGGTACACCTGCATTAGAAATCTCTTTCTTAATAAATTTACGCAAAGCATTATCCTGTATAATGAACGTAGCAATACCTTTTTTATCAGCGAACCATCTTGAACTCCAATCTCTATAAATTCCTACACGCATTCCATGTGGATTAATCTTTTGGCCCATAATTAACTCCTCTGACGAACTGTCATAGTAATATGCGAAGAACGCTTTAAAATGCGATGACTTCTGCCTTTAGAAACAGGAAGAATTCGGCGTGAAGTTGGGCCAGGACTAACAAAACACTCGGAAATATAAAGCTTTGAACTTTCCATTTCAAAATTATTCACAGCATTTGCTACAACAGACTTCAAAAGTTTTTCTAAATACTCCGCCGCAGACTTTGTAGTATGCTGCAATATTGCCAACGCAGGCCTAACTGGCTTGTTCCTTATCAAATCCAAAACAATTCCAACTTTTCTAGGTGAAATTCTAACGTATTTTAAATGAGCCGTCGTACCGAAAATTTTTGATGCTATTTTAGTTATTTTTGACATATTTAATTTGAATAACCTCAATGAATTATACTATTTTTTAATTTCTAGAAACTGACTTGCCCGAAGAACCTTTTGATACTATTTTCGAACCCGAATGTCCTTTAAAAGTTCTTGTAGGAGCAAACTCTCCGAGTTTATGTCCTACCATATCTTCGGTTATATAAACAGGAACATGTTTTCTACCATTATGAACTGCGATAGTAATACCAACAAAATCAGGATAGATTGTCGAACAACGACTCCAAGTTTTTAAAACCTGTTTCTTTCCAGATGTGCTCATTTTTTTAGCACGCTCTAATAACTTCGGTTGTACGAAAGGTTGTTTCTTTAAGCTTCTGCTCATTTCCGCCTCACATTAAAAATAGATACTAAAATTAATTACAACGCTTAATAATAAATTTATTAGATTTTTTATAACGTTTTCTTGTTTTATAACCCAAAGTCGGTACGCCCCAAGGTGTGACTGGAGATGCTCTACCGATTGGCGACTTGCCTTCTCCACCACCATGCGGGTGATCACAAGGATTCATAACAGAACCCCTAACAGTCGGGCGCCAACCCATGTGCCTTTTGCGGCCAGCTTTGCCAATCTTAACGTTTTCATGATTTAAATTTCCAACTTGGCCAACGGTAGCCATACAATCTTCTCTAACTTGTCGCAATTCACCAGACGGCAAACGCAAAAGTGCAAGCCCATTTTCTTTCGCCATTAGTTGCGCTGTATTGCCGGCCGAACGAGCAATTTGGCCGCCTCTGCCTGGATACAACTCAACATTATGAACAAAAGTTCCGACTGGCATATCACGCAAAGCAAGTGCATTACCACACTTAATGTCTGCATTTTTCCCAGAAACAATTTTTTGGCCAACAACAAAATCATCAGACGCAATAATATAACGCTTTTGACCATCAAAATCAACTAACGCAATATTTGACGAACGATTTGGATCATATTCGATACTAATTATTTTACCTACGACATCAAAATTACGACGTTTAAAATCAATTACCCTATATTTTTTACGATTCCCGCCGCCACGATGTCTGACTGTTATACGACCATAACTATTTCGACCTGAATTTTTTTTAATAGTTTTCAATAGCTTTTTTTCAGGTTTTTTTTTGGTACAACAACTGAAATCCAAAACAGTCATATTTCTTCTCGAAGGTGTTACAGGTTTATAACTTTTAATACCCAAATTTTATTCCACACTCCTTATTTATTAATTATACACCGTCAAAAAATTCAATACTATTCTCGCCTTTTCTAAGAGTAACAATTGCTTTTTTTCGTGCTGGAGTGAAACCAAAAACACGTCCCCTACGACGCATTTTGCCACGAATATTCATGGTATTAACACTCGCGACTTTCACCCCGAAAACTTCCTCGACAGCTCGTCTAATTTCAATCTTGCCAGCTCGCCTGTCTACTTCGAAAGAATACTTTTGATCAGAAACCGCTAACGTAGACTTCTCTGAAATTATCGGCCTTAAAATAATATCATATGATTCCATATTATGCACACATCTCCCCGATTTGAGCAACTGCTTGTTTTGTTATTAACAATTTTCCACCATAAAAAACACAGTAAGCACACAAGTCTTGAACCTGCGAAGTTGTAACCCCTGGAATATTACTAGAAGATCTTATAACAAATCTATTTAATTTATGCAATATAATAAAAGATTTTTTAACAGCATTCACCGATTCTAACATATTATAAATAACTTTAGTTTTATAATTTTCTAGCAAAATATCGTCAAAAACCACAATTTCACAATTTTTAGCTTTCAAAGAAAGAGCCGATCTCATAGCTAGTTTTCGAACTTTTTTGTTTAGATTAACAGAAAATTCCCTTGGTTTTGGTGCAAACACAACTCCGCCGTGACGCCAATGTGGCGCTCTGGTTGACCCTTGACGAGCATGACCAGTACCTTTTTGACGCCATGGCTTTCTACCACCACCGCTTACTTCTGCTCTAGTTAGCGTAGACTTATTTCCCTGTCTCTGATTTATTTGATACGCAACAATCGATTCATGTAAAACCGCCAAATTAGGTTCTATACCGAAAATCGAATCAGAAAGCTCAATTTCTCCTACTATATCGCCAGACATATTCACTACAGATGATTTTGGCATTGCTAACTCCTTTAATTTGATTTAACACTATTTTTAATATAAACAACGCTTCCATTAGGGCCAGGCGCAGCTCCACGCAATGCTATTATGTTTTTATCATTATCAATTTTAATAATTTTTAAATTTTGAACCGTAATACGCTTGCCGCCGAGCCGACCTGAAGATTTTATCCCTTTAAACACACGGGAAGGGTCTGAACATCCACCAATTGAACCACCATGGCGAGCAACAGGACCAGTACCATGAGATTCACGAAGACGATGAAAATTCCAGCGTTTTATTACCCCAGCCCAACCTTTGCCTTTACTTAAACCAATTACATCAACATGCTCATCGACTTCGAAAATATCGCTTTTTATAATATCACCGACATTATAATCATTATTTTCTAATCTAAATTCACACAAATATTTTTTAGGAGCAACTCCGATTTTTTCAAAATATTTCTTCTGTGGCTTTCGCATATTTTTAATCTTAGGTGAACCAAAACCCAATTGAATGGCCGAATATCCATTTTTTTCAATAGTTTTCTTATCCGAAACCAAACAAGGTCCTGCTTCTACAACAGTTATCGGAACAACATTTCCTTTTTCGTCGAATATTTGAGTCATTCCTATTTTTCTACCAATTATAGCTTTTTTCATTAAAAAATCCCCTCAGTTTTTTTAAAAACCTAAAAAATATAAAACTACAAATACTCTTATAGTTTTATACTTATCTCTACCCCAGCAGGTAATTCAAGACTCGTCAATATTTCAACTGTTTTATTTGACGGATCTAATATATCAATCATACGTTTATGAGTGCGCATTTCAAACTGCTCGCGGCTATCCTTGTTAATCTGTGTTGATCTCAAAACAGTTATGATCTTTTTTTTTGTTGGCATTGGAAACGGACCAGAAATAACAGCTCCGCTTTTTCTTGCTGCATCTACAATTTTGCTTGCCGAACGATCAATTAATTCATGATCGTAACATTTAAGTCTTATACGAATATTTTTACGCAATACCAAACTCCTCCAAAATTCTAACACAGAAAAAATAAACTAATAAAAAATACCTTTTCACTATATCTCACTAAAAAAAAAAATACAATACAAAAAACTATATACGATATATAAAAAAATAATGCCAGTAAATTGAATAATTTTATATAATAAGTACATAAAAATTATTTTTTATTTCTTCCTTTTTTAGGCAAGCTTAAGTTCTTATCTAATGCCTGATTTTATGTCCACCACTTTTAGGTAAGCTTAAGTTCTTTTCAAAGCTTTACTCTTTGTACCCATTTCTTTAGAAAAGAAACGGGTACTCCCAA
>JAIRZH010000027.1 GCA_031267335.1 Oscillospiraceae bacterium
CGTTTCTTTTCTAAAGAAATGGGTACAAAGAGTAAGGCTTTGAATAAGAACTTAAGCTTACCTAAATGTGGCAAACGTAAAATTAGTTAATTCTTTAGGAGTACCCGTTTCTAGAAATGGGTACAAAAAGTAAGACATTAAATAAGCACTTAAGCTTACCTAGGTGTAACAGACATAAAATATTCCAAAATATTAACGCGACACTTGTCTGCGGCGCCTTGGCGAAGTGCAACGAGCCACCGTAAGCCGCTGTTTCTTTGGGAGTACCCGTTTCTAGAAATGGGTATAAAAAGTAAAGCTTTGAAAAGAACTTAAGCTTATTTGAAAAAATTGATAAAATATGAATATAAAAAAAATAGGCATCAGACCTCCCCGGATTCATCATTAAGTTCAATATCATCAATTGTTTCTTCACTTTCTTCGGAATCATCGTCATTTAAAGAATCTTCTTCTTCATTTAATTCAGCGTCTAAAGAAGATTCACTTTCGTCTTCTGCTATTTCTTCGTTTTCATTTAGCGAGTCTTCGCTTTCTTCGGAATCATCTAAGGAATTTTCCTCCTCCTCTTCATTTTTCGGTTCGGTGTATTCATCTTCTATATCTTCTTCTTTTATACGGGTTTCAAACTGTACAATTTTTCTGGGTTTATATTGTATTGAGCTTAAATGAACTGTTTCGACACGTTTTTGGGGCTTACGCAAAATTTCAGAATCGATTGCGACCGGACCGACTATATAAAAAACCGAAAGTTTGTAAGATTCGCCAAACATGGTCCAAATTTTAACTTTTTCTTCCATTTCGATAGGTAAATTGCTAATAGGAACATTTTCGATGTTTGTGCTTGGCGGCATATATCTTTTTGGTATAATAGGATTATCTTTAAAAACTTGGATAACACGGCCAATAATTCGCGATTCTTCTGCAGAACGGACTTCTACTTGGGCTTTACTACAAACTGATATCATATAATAAAGTTCGATCATAGAAGGTGGGTCTTGAAAATTCCCGTCCGGGAGCAGTATAGGATCTTTTCTTTGGCCACTTGTATCTTCTTTTATATCATAAGGATGTATTCCTACAATATAGTCACCACGATCTTTTGGTTCACAGATTCCAATTTTTTCAATTTTATCTATAGGTTCTGGAACAAGTTTGTTGCGTAGCAAAGAAGTTAATCCACGACCTATATCTGAAATTATAGTATATTTAGCCAATGCAGTACCTTCGTATTAATTTTTATCGCCTGGTTTCGAAATTAAAGCAGCTATATATCCAAAAAAAACAGCAGCCGATATGCCAGCTGCGCTTGCAGACAATCCACCAGAAAAAATTCCTAAAAAACCTTTTTCGGCAACTTTTTCCGATACACCTTTTGCCATGACGTATCCGAATCCCGTTAGCGGCACAGTAGCACCTGCACCGGCGAATTTTACAATTGATTCATATAATCCAAAGGCAGTTAATATAACTCCAGAAATAACGTATAACACTAAAATTCTAGCGGGAGTCATTTTAGTTTTATCGATAAGAATTTGTGCTAATACGCATATTATTCCTCCTACCCAAAAAGCATTCAAATAAATCATTAAATTCAAAATTTAAACAACTACCTTTCTTTTATTAAGAATCTTTAAGAACTTATATTCATTAAGCTTAAAATATAAATTCTAGATAATTTTTGAAATTTTTTTGGCGCCACTTTGTTAACACATGGCGAAAAATAAGCGAAAAATATCAAAAATTCTGGAATTTTATGTTTTTAGGCTTTTTGAATATAGATTTCTGATTGAAAACATATCCAAACTATATTGTCCCTAAAATTTATACATAATATTCCTTAAGATCCTATCTAAATATCTCTAAAGCAGAATTTAGTTGAAACTTAAACCTGCAAAACATTGTCGAAGATAAGCTATTAATAACATTGACAGTTTTTTAAATTTCGATATCATACTTGAGTAATATTAATTGTTAACACAAAGTTTAAATTTTTAATTATCTTATGGAGTTAGTAATATTTTAATTTCAAAAAATTATCGAAAAATTGCTTTCTAACGAGCAACGTTTGCCAGATTTTTTTTTAGCATGCAAAAATCAAAAAGAGTTTTATGAGTATTGTCTAAGAACCTGTCTAATATCTCCAAGCAGCGCATATTTAACTAAAATTTTTAAAATTCTGTGTTGCTCGTCAGTTAAATACATTAATATTTGCCTTCCCACGTTTTAAATTTTAAAAATTTTATCGTTAAATCTGTATTGCTTGGAAATATTGGACAGGCTCTAAGCGAAAGTAACGGATACGCTAGAAGAGAATTTGATGAATTTATAGAAAAAACTATGTTAAAAACCGGAAAAGGAATTAATCAAGGTTCTACAAAAAAGTTTTTTCAAAAATTCTTGCAGCGAGTTTAGCAGTATTTTTAGCAATGCCAATGGTGCGAAACTTCACGCTACAAACCAAAGCATTCGATGCAACCGACAGAAAATCAGAATATCAACAAGAAGAAGGCACAAAATAAGAAGATCGGCAAAAAGACACAGGTTTCGAAGGATCTAATGTTCAAATTATCCAAGAATTTTTTAAGAAATCAGAAAACTCAGAAAAAGTAAAAATCTCCGAGAAGTGAAAAAAATATTAAAAATATTATCACATGATTATCAATAATTAGTTTAGGTTCTCTTAATATTTTACAATTTTGTTGTAATCGAAATAAAACAAGCAATAAATTGAAAGAAACAATTATATTTTTTTGGAAATTTGATACTCAAGAAAAGATTAAAAAAAATTTAACATATTGAATGAATCAACTAGGGCTTGTTCCCACTATTTGAAATGACAAAATTTCGAGTAATTTTTGGTTTGGATAAGGAAATTTTTTTCACAATACTAACGTATTGTAAAAAAATTTAACGTAGTACAAATCAAAAAGTACCGAAATATGGTCGTTAAACAGTAGTGGAAACAGGCCCTAGTGGTGTTAATAGCCTTCCGAACGTATTTGATAATAAAAAATTTGGACAAGCTCTAATGATTTATCTTTAAACGATTCATTAAATTTTAACTTCTTTAATTTCTTTAAATCTTCAATTCTTTCTTTGTATTTTTTAGAACTTTTACCGTTTTCAAATTCAGAAACCGGCAGCATATCAAAAATCACAAACTTGATTTCAGATTTCGTCTTTGAATTAGAACCGATTATTCCAGTTCCGATTCTAAAGTTTTCGTTATCAGAAAGATTATCTACATTATTCCTGATAAGTTCGCCGTCAAAAACCATTTCGTTAATTGTACATTGTACATTTCTTAAGGCTTTCTAAAATATGTTCAAGCCCCAATATTTCTTTGCCTTGACGGCTATAAATCTTGCCTTTGTAATAAATTCCGCGAACACCGTTAAGTTTTTCACTTAAGCTGAACCATTCGTTTTTATCAAGAATTTCAGATTTGAATTTCTCTGCAAGCTGACAATTAAATTTCATAAACTAAACAAACTCCTTGGCAATTTCTTCCATAGCCAAATCTTTTGCAGTTTTTGATTTCTTGCTTTGATTCGTTAAAAAATTAAAGACTTCGCTACATTTAATTTCTCCCGCATACTCAATTTCTTCTTCTTCGCCGTCAGCCCATCTGGCTTCGTACTGATCAATTTTGCCGTATTTTGCCCGTGCTCCGGCATTAAGGTCTCTTTCTTTGACTACATAAACTACATTTGAATTATCCGGTTCCCTGTACGCTTCGCTTATAAATATGTATTTAATTCCATTGTTGACAAAATTTTTATACTTCATAAACTCAAACCTCTTAAAATTAAAATAGTATTATTTTCTCACTATTTTAATTTTACCTGATCTCTCTCAAAACCCAACACCCTCTTAAACTGCTTTAAATGCTCTTAAACGCACCGGTGGTCAAAAAACCAAAAATGCATAAGAGAGCAAAAAATCGTGAGTAAAGGTCCGCTGTTGGTAGTGAGAGCAAGTTTAAACCCTGCTTCGGTGAGTAGGGGGCTTAAAAATGTACAATTTACAATGTACAATTTACAATTAATTAAATTCTGAGTCATTTTTTAACAATTTTAAGTATTTTACAAATTTATCCTTAATTGTAAATTGTACATTGTACATTTTACATTTTACATTGACTTCCGTTTTTGTTCGGAAACAATCTCTTTCAAAACCCAAGCAGGTATTTCATTTTTGTCAGCCATGTGATGATGAAAACTGCAGAGTGTAATTAAATTGCTTGATTCAAAAGCGAGTTCACTGCTGTCTGAAATCTTAATAATGTGATGAACCTCGATTTTGTCGCAGTTATATTTTTTGTCTCTCAAGCATATTTGGCATAAATAATTATCTCGTTTTCTAATTTGTTCGCGAATTCTGTTCCATTTGTATGTGCTTCGCAGATAAGACTCTAATTTAGATTCTTTCTTGCGATATTGTTTTGGTGGTTTTCTCGGGCAGGCAAAATTTTCATCATGGATTCTTCCGTAGTATCTGCAGGATTTTTCAATTTCGTTTCACTTCCTGTAGTTTTTCACTTTCCACAGTTTTATTTTTAGATAATAAAAACCGCCTGATAAAATTATCAGGCGGTCACAACAACTTAGAATTTCAAGAATGTTTGGTGGGGCATTCATAAAATTTATTCGTGAGTAAAACTCTCACATTTACATATTAACACATAACTTGTGACATTTTGTGCCAAGTTTTAGTCAGCACTTAAATTTTTGATTTCCTCAATGGATAGACCGGTATACCTTGAGATTTTATTTAAATCTTCGTTTTCCGAAATCATTTTTATTGCCATTATATTCCTTTCCTCATATCTACCTTCAGCCTTGCCTTCAGCCTTGCCTTCAGCCTTGCCTTCAGCCCTAGCTTCTTTCTTTGCGTAAAACATTCTATTAAATTCAATATCTCTAAGCTTCTTTTTACTGTTTAATTCCATTTGAAGTAATTGATTATCCGTTGCTTGCCTTAATGCATTTGTTGCCATTTGCAATCCTCCGTCTTTTTTAATTAACTCGTTTACTAAATTAATTTTAGATTTATCATTTACCCAAGCAATATATGCCGCCCAGCGCTGAGCTTCATTTAATGTCTCAACTGATTTTATCTTGTCTTTCAATTTGTTCAGCTCTGCTGTTATTATATGCCCTTTAGTGTTCATATGCATTTTAGTCCTTAAATTACAAACCCCGTGTCTATTTATAGGTTCATTATCACCTGATAAATTTCCTTCTCCTAAAAATGAGATCTGATACACGTCCGGAAAATCTTCATATGCTATCCCTTCCGTATTTCTCGATGCTCCCATAAGCATCCAGTAGTGCTCTATCCTGACAAATTCCGAATCTTTTACTTCCATTGTCATCTCGACGTTTGCGAAACGATTGCCATCCAGCATACAGTTTACATCTAATCTGCAATGCTTTTGTTTACTGTTTCCAGTTTGAGGCTCATTTTCTTTTATGCTTACATGTTTTACTTTTTTGCCTATGAACGCTGAAATCAATAATCTTAGTGTTTCTTTAGATTCCTTTGTGTTCATCGTCAGCATGAATTTAAATACGGTATCATCTGTGATATCCATCAATTTTTCATTAGGTTTAATTAGACATTCTTGCACAAAATTACTTCCCTTTCTTTAATTTATCTTTATTTATACTTATTCAAATTCAAACTCTGGGATCGAAATTAGAATTAAATCCATTCTAAAGTCTAATAAAAATCATGCCCAAACGAAGGTTTATTGATTTTTACAAATCCAGAATTTCGTTTTGAATATGTATA
>JAIRZH010000092.1 GCA_031267335.1 Oscillospiraceae bacterium
TTTTTAACTTTTTTAAATAAAGAAAGGATAATTATTATGAAAGAAAGAGATGATTATAAAGTTTGCTTTTCTAAAGCCCAAAAACAAATTAATACTGAGAAACAAAAATATATTCATCAACATTTGGCATTTTCACGACAATTTGAAAGAAGAGCAACTTTAATTAAAGATTATTATAATCCTCAATTCTGTGAAGAAGATCAAAAAGAAGAAGAAGAAGATCAAAAAGAAGATGCTGAACAATAAGTAGCTGGAACAAATTTGTTGAATATTTAGGACGAAGTAATATATAATAACTACAACTTTTTAACAAATCACAAGTGCGATAAAGTTGCTTAATTTTAAGAAAAAATATTAAAAACAAAATCTAAGTTTTAAATTAGAAAATGTAAATATGAAATTAAATAAAGAAATTTTAATAAAATTTGGTGAAATTTATTTAAAAGGCCAAAATAGAAAAAAATTCATAGAATTTTTAGTTAAAGATATAGAAAATAAGTTAAATATTTCTAAGAAAAACTATAATAATATTGGGTCAATTATATCTATATTTAATAGTGATAATTTAGGAAATTTAGTACCTAAAATTAAGAAAATTTTTGGTATTTCTAATTTTGCTTTGGCTTTTAAATGTGAAAAAAATATTGAAAAAATATGTGAAGCTGCATTAGAAATTATGAAAAAAAGCAGTGCGAATAGTTTCAAAATTGAAGCTAAACGTTCTGACAAAAGTTTTCATTTGAATTCTCCACAAATTTGTGAAATTGTAGGAAGATTCGTGGTTGAAAATACTGGTTTGCGTGTTGACGTAAAAAAACCTGAGATAAAACTTCAAATAGAAATTCATTCTACAAACACATATATATTACCGAAAATTTTTCCCGGAGCTGGTGGACTTCCATACGGCGTAAGCGGGAATGGATTAATACTAATGTCAGGCGGAATCGATAGTCCTGTTGCGGCGTTCATGATGGCTAAACGTGGGCTTGCGATTAGCGCAGTGCATTTTGCATCTCCGCCGTATACTAGCATCCGCGCATGCGAAAAAGTTGAGCGTATATTAAAAGTTTTAGCGGAATATTGTGGACAAATCAAACTCTATATAGTTAATTTCACTGATATCCAAAAAATAATTAAAAAAACATGCTTGGACGAATTATTTACAATAATTTCGAGACGCATTATGGGCAAAATTTCTGAAGCTATCGCTTTTAAAGAATCATGTAAATGCTTGATAACTGGCGAAAGTTTAGGCCAAGTCGCAAGCCAAACTTTAAATGCGATTACTTGCACCTCAGAAGCCGTAAATTTGCCAATTTTCAGGCCACTTATTGGGATGGACAAAAACGAAATTATTTTGATTTCTAAAAAAATTGGGACTTTTGATATCTCTATTGAACCTTTCGACGATTGTTGTTCGATATTAAGCCCGAAAAGCCCGAAAATTAATCCTAAATTAAAATTTGTTAAGTCGGCAGAAAATAAAATTGAAAATCTTGAAGATTTAATTGAATATGCTGTGGAAAATTCTGAAATTAAGAATATTTATTTATAATTAGAGCGCCAAAAATTAAAAATCACAACATATACATCTTCAAATTTAAACTCCTAATTTTAAATTTGAAGGTGTATATTTATTTCGTAAATTTAATCGTTAGAGGCATATTTGACAAGAAATTTTAATCAAATAATTTATTGATTCCTCAATTCTTCAACTCTAGCTTCTGGGACTCCGGCCATTCCAGCGATTGTTTCATTTTCATATCTCATGCGACCATACCTCCTCTTGATAAGTGATAAAACTAGTTTTTCCCTCAATTCTTCGACTTTAGCTTCTGGGGCTCCGGCCGTTCTAACGATTGTTTCGTTATGAAACCCCTTCTCGATAAGTTCTAAAATTAGTATTTCCCTCAATTCTTCGACTTTAACTTCTGGGACTCCGGCTATTCTAGCGATTGTTTCGTTTTCATATTTTATGTGACCATACCTCCTCTTGATAAGTGATAAAACTAGTGCTTCGCTTTCAAACCCCTCGTCTCTAAGTTTTAAAATTCGTTCTTTTCTCCATCTAGAAACCGTTTCTTTGGAAACCCCAAAAATAGTGTTAGCGATTTCCCGATCTTCCAAACCTTCCCTAAAAAGTTTAAAAGCTTTTTGCTTATTTAAACCTCTATTTTGTGATTTTGTATTTGGCATAACCTTTTGTCCCTGTACCTGTGTTAAGAAATTTTCGTTTTGCCCCGGTGACTGTAAGCTACCGTTTGAGTCTTCCTGAGAGTTTTGAGAAAATTTTAAAATTTCTTCTCTTCTAAGTTGTACCGTGGAGAAAAAATCAAGTAAAAGATCATTAATTGCTTTTATGAATTCGTCAGAGCAAATTTGTGGTTTGACTAAATTATAATATAAAAAAAGTATTGTTGAGCAAAAAAATCGATAAGACAGTCCAAGACTAAAATGATTAGATATTTCACGTGCATATACATTATTTAATTCTTTTGGCAGATGAAAATGCGTAAATTTTTCTGATACTAAGCCCAATCGAGTCTGATCAGAGATCACTGTTTCTAATGTCAATCCTAATATCAAATAAATTTTTCTTTTTTCAAATGATATAAAATCACAATACTTTTTTTTTGATTTTAATACTGATAATATTTTTTCTATTTCTGGTGGATAACCATCAATCATTAATGATATTAACTTTTCTAATTTTGGAATATTATCTGTTTCTAGAAATTGTGAAGGAATTTCTCGTAATAACAATATCGTTTATATTAATTTTATATTATAAAGCGTAAATTTTTCTTTGATTTGCAGTTTTTCAGGTGAGAATGGGAGATTTTCCCACGTAAAAGGCCCAGAATTCACAGCATAAACAAATTCAGACAAGCTGATAACCATAGAAATCAAACAAAATAATGTAATTAACTTACGTTTCATAAATACTCCAATTAATTTAATTAAAATCCTATTAATAATTTTATGGCCGTAATTATTATAGCAATAAAAATATCATGAAAATACTGTTTAAGACAGATTTT
>JAIRZH010000096.1 GCA_031267335.1 Oscillospiraceae bacterium
CATTCCAAATAGTGGGAACAGGCCCTAATGCAGAATTTAAAAAAATTAACTGAATATGTGTTGCTTAAAAGATATTTCGGCAGGCTCAAAAAACAAATTTTTAAATGTTGCCATGACGCTGTCTATCGATAATAATATCATTTTTTATTTTATTAACCGCTTGATTTGAAATAGCTTCAAAATTAATCGAGCTAACATATGATTTTACGATTTCTTCAACTTCGTTTTGCGTTAAAATTTTTTTATTTTTGGAATATTGATATTCGGTTAAATTTTTTAATTTTTGGTTTACATGGATTTCTGGCATATTTTCGTAATTAAAATTTTTATTTAATTTTTCACGATCTTTGATTTTTTTATCTAATACCTTGTTTATAGTAGCGTCGTCGATTTTTTTCTTGTATACCATTGTTGGTTCATACATATTTTGGTCTGTTACAGCACTTGCGAAATAAATTTTATTTTTAGGAATATTGAATTTATAAAAATCATTTAAAAAAATATTCCTATGTTGTGTTTTTGAAATTATTTTAGGATTTAAATATGATTTTTTATTTTTAAATAATATTTTTTTTTCTAAATTAAATAAAACTTTTTTTCTTAATTTTTCATGATAAATTTTAATTTGATCTATTTTATTGTTTTTTATTTGTGTTTCATCTAATAAATCAGTCTGAAGATTTAAATATTTTAAACTATTAGAAGTTTTGCTAACTTTTTTATTTAATTTTATTGTATTGTTATATTTTTCAAATATATTTTCTGAAAAATAATTTTCAAAATTACGTAAAATTTTATCTTTTTTATTTATAAAAATATTAGTATAAAATAATTTTTTATTAAAAAAATCTTTGTTAGATAAAATGTTTTTTACTATATTATTGTTATTTTTTTTTGTCTTATTTATTTTCTTGTTTTTTATTTGTATTTCATCTAATAAATCAGTTTGAATATTTAGATATTTTAAATTATTAGAGATTTTATAAATTTTTTTATTTAACTTTATTTTATTATCATAATTTTCAAATATATTTTCCGGAAAATAACTTTCAAAATTATATGAAATTCTATCTTTTTTGTTTATAAAAGAATTGGTAGAAAATAATTTCTTATCAAAAAAATTTTTTTCATTTTTTGTTCTAAATATTCTTTTTTTATTAAATAAATTTAATTCAGTTTTTTTAATTAATTTTTCATCTTGATAAAAATCTAGAAATTTTTTATTTATTTTTTTATCGTGAAGAATTTTTTTATTTTTTCTAAATAATAAAAATTTTTGGCTTTGAGCTTTGATTTTTGTAATTTTATTTTTTACGATATTTTTTGTTAAATTTTCATAGTCTTCCGAAATCATAAGATTATTAAATTTTTTATTAATTAAAACAGTGCGAGTTAAAGTTTTAGAAAAATTATTAAAAAATCTATTTTTAAAAATTTCAGAATTAACTTTTTTATTTATTTTTTTATAAATATTTTGGCTAAAAAGATCTTTTTTAGTAAGAGCATGAATATTTACAACCGTATTTACACGAAGTTTTTTAATTTTATTTTCAAGGATTTTATCGTTGAATTTTCTGATTTGTAAAAAAGTTTCTTGTAAATTTAACGATTTACTAACATTGTTTTTATTTATTTCATCGATTTTAGAAATTAGGCTGGTTTTTTTAGCAGAATCTGTTTTAATTTTTTTAGATTTACTAATAATTTTAGATTTTTGTTTTGGTTTTATTTTTGTTTTTTCTTTTTTTTCTACTTTTAAATTTTTAATTTTTAATTCAGATTTTTGTACTAGCTCGGAAATTTTTTCTTTCGTTTGGAGTTTTGTTTCTTTTTTAATTTCGATTTTTTTATCGAAATTTTGGAGTTTTTCAGTTTTAAATTTATCAATAAAAATATTATTTTTTTTTGGTAATTTTTTTATGCGGTCTTGAATTTCGAATTCTTTTTCATTTATTTGTTCAGATATATAACATAACAATTTGTTTTTTATTAATTTTTTAAAATTTAATATTTGATCAAATGCGTTTTTTTTAGTAATGAATTTTTCGATAATTTTTTTATTTAAAATATTAACATGAGCATTTTTGTACCGCTGAATAACCAAACCAAGCCAATTATTAACTTGATATCTGTTATTGGCTACTTTTGATTCATCATATGAACATAATTCAAATTTTTTTTTTGAATTAATAAATGAATTAATTTTTTTTGTTAAATATTTTTTATTAAATATCGTGCTATGAAGAACTTCTAATTCTTTTTCTGAACTAAATTTACTTTCGGAATTAGCAAGTTCGTTTTGTAACTGACCTAAAATTTGACGCCGGATAATAGTATTATTTTGTATTGTAACGTTCGGCTCGTTATTAACAGAGCGTAATTGTTTTAACAAATCAATTATAGATGCTAGTTCTTTGGAATCAATTTTTTGATTTGCTAAATAAACAAGCGTACTTGTATTTTCAAAAAAATCCGGTAAGTTAATTTTATCGAGATATTTCTTTACTATTTTAGCATAAAAATTTAAAAAAAACTTAATTAATACCGAACATGATTTATTTTGTAACTGATTAAAATTCATGTTTTTATTTATTCTAATATCTTTCATATTACCAACCTAAAAAATTATTCAGATAACCCGGATGCTTCGTTCGCAGCATCTCTGGCTTCGTTTGCGGCAGCGCGTGCGTTAGCAACTTTTTGCGGATCATTTTCATCAGAATTTTCAAGCTCATTCGCAGCTGTTTCTGCTGCTTGTGCGGCCTCTAATGCTTTTTTTGCTGCTTGCGCAGCTTGTTTTTGATTTTCGCGGATTTTTTCTAAAATTTTTTCATTTTCCTCGCGTGCTTTAATTACTATTTCTTGGAGCTCCTTGCTGCGATTTGAATTCTCAGCATGAATTTGGGCAATTTCGGCATTTTTTTGAGCCAATTCGGCACGTTTTTTTTCAAGCTGTGCAATTCTGATTTCTTCTGCCATTTTACGTGCATTTTCAGCTGCTGCTTTAGCTTCGTCGATGGCAACATCGGTATCTTCATTAAAT
>JAIRZH010000130.1 GCA_031267335.1 Oscillospiraceae bacterium
TTCTAAGCAATACAGATTTAACGATAAAATTTTTAAAATTCAAAGCGTGAGGAAAGCAAATACTGACGTATTTAACTGACGAGCAATACAGAATTTTAAAAATTTTAGTTAAATATGTGTTGCTAGAGATATTAGGGCCTGTTCCCACTATTGTTTAACGACCATATTTCGATACATTTTGATTTGTACTACGCTAAATTTTTTTACAATACGTTATTATTGTGAAAAAATTTTCTTTATTCAAACCAAAAATTACTCGAAATTTTGTCATTTTAAATAGTGGGAACAGGCCCTAGCTCCTGAGCTTAAAGAAGGCGACATTGGTAGTTATGGATAATCTTTCAGTTCATAAGGTTAGAGGTATTCTCCGACCGTTGTTTGATAAAAAAATTGAAGTTATATTTTTGCCTCCTTATTCGCCTGACTTTAGTCCAATTGAAAACTTTTGGAATGAAATTAAAATTGTTATAAGAAAAGCAAAAATTAAAGAAAATCTTGAAAATGCCATCAGTTCAGCTATTAATTCTGTTTCTTTTGAAAATATTCTATCCTATTTTAAACATACTGGTTATTTATACATTTAAATTCAAGTTGCTATATTATGATTTTATTATTTTTATTACCGTTATTGTGGCTACTAAGTTATGATATCAAAAGGGATTAAAATAATTTATGACATTACTAAAAACATAGCTTCTTTTCTTGCTACGGTTCATATACGTTGCATCGCTATTTGGGCTAATATTTATTGACGACACTATCTAAATTTTTCTTTGATTTTCTAAAGGCAAAAAAATATTATAAAATTCAGGTTTTATTTCTTTTTTGGATTTCAACATCGAAACAGGATAAATTAAATTTAATGGAATTTTTGGATTCGGTTGTTCAAAATCTATTTTTAATTCATTACAAAATTTTCCTTTATAAAGTAAATTAAATATTAATAATTCATAAACACCAGACGGTCCTCTATTGGATATAGAATTTTTTAAAGTTCCATTTAATTCAAAAATATTAATATCTTCATAGCTTGGCGTCAGCCAAGCGGCGTCAAATGCGCAAAAAATGCTAAAAAATTGTCAAAAATTCGTATTTTTAGCTTTTATAGACACATCATTAAACCTTTTGTTGCAAGCAATTTTTTATAATACTTTTAACTATTTGAGTTGGCTGCGCGCCATTGGCAATCCATTTTTGTGCTTTTTCAATATCGATTTTAGATTTTTCATTTTCTAAAATCGGGTTATAAGTACCGAGAAACTCTATAAACTTGCCGTCGCGCGGAGAGCGAGAATCCGCAACCACTATTCTGTAAAACGGACGTTTGTGGCATCCGACACGCCTAAGCCTTATTTTAACCATTAAAATTATTTCTCCTTAATTATTTAAATTTAGAAAACATTTTCATTTTTTCAAAAATGCCGCCTTTTCCATTTCGAAATTGCTTCATAAGCTTACGCATTTCATTAAACCTTTTAATTAAATCATTTACATCCTGAGCCTTCCTTCCACTCCCGTTTGCTATCCTAGAAATTCTATCCCGTGAAATAATTTCCGGATTACGTCGTTCTTTTGGTGTCATAGAAAAAATTATAGCCTCGTTCTTATCAAGCATTTTATCGTCAACATTTAAATTTTTCAAGTTACTCGCTCCCGGCATTTTTTCTAATATTTTTTTCATTGGTCCCAATTTCTTAATTTGTGTAAATAAATTAAGAAAATCTTCGAAATCAAACTTATTTTCCATAAATTTTTTTGCTACTTTTTCAGCATCTTTTTCATTTATATTAGCTTGAGCAGTTTCTATTAGAGATAATACATCGCCCATGCCAAGAATCCGCGAAGCTATTCTATCAGGATAAAAGGGTTCCAAATCTCCCATCTTTTCGCCTGTACCGACGAACTTTATCGGTTTTCCTATAGTATATAAAACCGAAAGCGCTACACCGCCCCGGGCATCACCATCAAATTTAGTCAAAACCACACCAGTGATGCTTAATCTGTTATTAAAAGCCTGTGCTATATTAACCGAATCCTGGCCTACCATCGCGTCAATAGTAAGAAGTATTTCAGATGGATTTGCTAAATTTTTAATATTTTCAAGTTCCTGCATCAACGCTTCATCTATGTGCAATCTGCCTGCTGTATCTAAAATCACGATATTGCATCCGTTATCTTTTGCGAAACTAATCGCATTTCTTGTAATTTCAACTGGTGTAGCGTTTTCTTCGTAAAAAACTTTTACACCAATATTATTTCCAAGAATTTTAAGTTGTTCGACAGCCGCTGGACGATAAATATCACATGCAACAAGTAGAACTGTATTACTTTTATTTTTTAAATACAAACCTAATTTAGCGGCTTGAGTGGTTTTCCCTGCACCTTGAAGACCGCAAAGCATTATTATATTTATATCAGACGATAATTTTAAAAAATTACTACCGCTAAATTTTGCAGTTATTTTTTCATTATCAGTTTGTTGTGAACCGCCAAGAAGCGCAATTAGTTCTTCGTTAACAATTTTTACTACCATTTGAGCAGGATTCAAACTTTTCATGATATCTGTGCCTATGGCACGTTCTGAAATTTTTTCTGTAAACTTTTTTACTACAGAATAGTTTACATCTGCCTCTAAAAACGCAATACGAATTTCACGCATAGCGCTTTTAACATCATTTTCCGATAATTTGCCTTTAATTCCCAGTTTTTTAAAAACTGAAGATAATTTTTCTGTTAGATTTTCAAAAGCCAAATTCTTGCTCCTTAGGCAATAAACCAAATTTAAATTTCATTAGACTTCTTTCAAAACTTTCCGGAACACTTCATTTTTTATTCAAAGCTCCTTGAAGTAACAACACATCGAAGTTGCTTTTTATAAAATTTGGCGATTTTAGAAACAAGCCAATTATACACGCTTAATTATTATATTGATATTTTGTAAATTATCCAAAAAAATTCGCTCTGTATTTTCAATTTCTTCAGTAGTAAGAGTTCTATTTGGCAATCTATATATTACCTCAAATAATAAAAAATGAGAATTATCAAGTGTTTCTTTTCCTTCATAAATGTCTTTTATTTCTATATTTTGGACAATTTTACTACTTTTTTTAATAATCATTTCAATTTTATTTGCTGGAATAGTTTTTGGGCACATGAAATTATACTGTCGAATTACAGATGGAAACTTTGATTCAAATTTTAAAGTCTTTTTCAAATCATGAAAAGATTTTACTAATATTTCACAATAAAAAATTTGATTTTTTATAAGCTTAGTATTAAAAGCAAGCTCTGCAAATTTTTTTGTATTAATTTCCCCTAAAAATCCTGCATATTCATTATTTACTCTTATTTCAAATCCGCGATGTTCCGCTTCATTTTCTGAAATATTTTTTTCAGGTATCAAAAACGGATAATCAGCATCGATGAATTTAAAGTTTTGGCCAAATTCATTATACAAAATTTTTACAAAACTATTAATATCATAAAAATCAAACTTCACATCATTTTTTATTCCCCAACCACGGTTAATTCTATTGCCTGACATTATAATCCCAAGTGTATCGAATTCTGAGCAACCTGTATCACTTGAAGGATCTTTAAAATATATTCTTCCAAGTTCAAAAAGAACCAAATCTGAATTACCTACTGAATAATTATGAGCAAGATTATTTACAAGTGAAAAAACTAAAGTAGGGCGCATAAGAGAATAAAAATTCGATATAGGATTATTTAAAAAAACATTTTTTGAACCAAATAATAGCTCAGAATTATCGTCTATTCCCAAAACTTGCATTGTATTATCAGGGATAAAAGAATAAGTGATTACTTCATTGCAGCCAAGGCCAACTAAAATATTTCTTATTTTACTTCCTGCGGAATAAACTTCATTTTCACGGTACACTACCTCTGTAATTAAGTTTTTAGGTTTAATATTGTTGTAGCCAAAGCTACGCGCTACTTCTTCGATAAGATCAATTTCTTCGTTTATATCTAATCTGAAACTTGGCACCCGAATAGTGAGCTCATTGCTATCTTCCAAAATACTAACAAAACCATATTTATTTAAACATTTCTTCATTTCTTTAAAATTTAAAGAAGTCCCAAGAATATTATTAACCCGTTGAAGCCGTAATTTAATATCAATAAAATCAGATTTTTCTTCACGAAAATCAAAATCAGATTGTATTTCGCCACCACATAATTTAATAATTTTATGAGCTAAAATTTTCGCAATTTTTAAACTTTTTTCACAATTAACACCACGTTCAAAACGTAGCGAAGCAGGCGTCGAAACATGAGAACGCCTTGACGTTGTTCTTATTGCTATTTTTTCAAAACATGCCGATTCAATTATAATGTTTTTAGAATTAAAATCTGTTTCAACACGTTGCGAACCAATAATTCCAGCCATACAAACTATACCTTCGGAGTCTTTAATAACAATATCGCCTAATGAAACTTCAAAATTTTTATCGGCAAGAGTTAAGAAATTCTCTTTTTTAATAGATTTTTTAACAAAAACTTTTTTTCCAGAAATTTTATCTAAATCATAAACATGTGTAGGCTGTCCCCATTCCAACATAATATAATTGGAAAGATCCACAACTGGATTTACAGTGTTAATCCCTAAAGTTTCTAATCTTCTTTTTATAATTTCAGGTGTTGATACATTATTATCAATATTATTAATAGCAATTGCAGAAAAACGCTCTGAAGTATTTTCTTCTATTTCGATTTCAATAGGAAATTCCGAATTTTCAATTCTATCTTCAGAAATTTTATTATCTTTTAAATATTTATCGTCTTCTAATCCATTTTCAAGAGTAAATTCCGATCTTTCATCTTCAACAAAATTATCACTTAAAAAAGAATTTATCTCACGCGCTACCCCGATGTGACTTAACATATCCGGGCGATTTGCTTTGACTTCTATAGTTATTACATTGTCATTATTTATTTCTTCTATTGTTTTAACTTCAAAACCTTGTAGATTGAGTATTTCCAAAACTTCATCAAGCGAAATTTTTCTTCTTAAAAAATCACTTAACCATTCGAATGAAACTTTGAACATAAAATCCTCCAAAAATAGCATTATTTACAATAATATTTAAATTTTGTAAATATAAACATTCATTTTGCTCGAATTGCTTGAATCGTTACAGCTGTTTCCATAAACTTATATCATTTTCATAAAGTTTTCTTATTTCTCCTAAGTCGTAATAAAGCAAAGCAAGCCTATTAAGCCCAAGGCCGAATGCAAATCCTGAGTATCTTAAAGGATCTATATTTACACCTTTCAATACAGCAGGATGAACCATTCCTGAACCTAAAACTGTAATCCAGCCCGAGCCAGAACATACCTGGCATCCATCGCCACCACATTTCGTACATGACATATCGATAGCTGCGCTTGGTTCTGTGTATGGATAATATGAAGGTCTAAATCTAACCATAATTTCATCACCGAAAATCTTTTTTAAAAGAGTAATAAGAACGGATTTTAAATTCGCAAAAGAAACATTTTCAGAAACCACTAAACCCTCGACTTGATAAAACATAGGTGTATGTTGTGGATCTATATCATCTACACGATATACTGTTCCGGGCGAAATAATTTGCAAAGGCGGAGAAATATTTTCTAGTGTACGAATTTGAACCGAAGAAGTGTGTGAACGCAATAAAACTTGTGGTGCGAAAATATAAAATGTATCTTGCATATCTCTCGCTGGATGATACGGCGGCATATTTAATTTCTCAAAATTATAACGATCTAATTCAATTTCAGGGCCTTGTGCAATAGAAAATCCCATGTTAAAAAGAATATTTTCAATCTTTTTATAAAGTTTTATTAAAGGATGAATCGTACCAAATTTTATTTCAGATTTAAATATAGTTGGATCATGATTTCGAGATGAACCTTCAATTTCAAATTTTTGATTCATCAAATCAAGTTTTTTTTGAATTATATTTTTAAAATCATTAATAGCTTGTCCTAAAATTTTTTTTTCTTCAGATTTAGCTGATTTCAAATATGAATATAATTCTTTTACATATGATTTAAATGAATTTTTTAATTCTTTAAATTTTTGTAAATCATTTAAATCTTCAATTAACTGGCAAAATTCTTTTGATTTTGCATTAATTTGCTTTAATAAATCATCCACAGAATTACTCCAATAAAATTTTAACACTAAATTATTCTTAAGAACTTGTATTTTTGAATCGAAACATAAAATTTAGGCAATTTTTAAATATTTTACTATGTATTTGACGTTAATGTTTGAAAACAAATAAGCAAAGCCAAAATTATCAAAAATTATATTTCAAATTTACTGAATACAGGTTCTTAATACTTATAACATATTTAAAATCTGTCCTCAATAAGCACAAAACATAATTTTTTGACAATTTTTTAGCATTTTTTACTTATTTTCCTTGCTTAGCATCAGCCGAGCGACATCAAATGCACTAAAAATGCTCAAAATTGTCAAAAATTTATATTTGGCTTAATAAAGACAAGCTCTTGCTGGCTAATTTGTATCTATCTTCGTTAAGGATACTTCAATATTCTACAATTCTATTTAAATTATTTAATCCGGGCAAAACACTACACATAACTAAAATTAAAGCATCACATAATTTATGTTTTGGAGCCTGTCTGATATTTTAGTAGTGTAGGTTTTATGATAAAATTCTTAAAGTGTGAGAAAAAGCCTGTCTAATATTTCTAAGCAATGATTTAACGATAAAATTTTTAAAATTCAAAGTATAAGGAAGACAAATACTGACGTATTTAACTAACGAGCAATACAGAATTAAAATTTTAAATAAATATATGCCGTTTTAGAGATATTAGACAAGGCTCTTATCACATTGGTACCGAGGAATCTTTGATTGGTTGCGAATTTTTTTATCCATTTTTTGAACACAATCTTATTTTTTGAACATAATTTTATCGCCTTAACATCTTAAGAAAATTGTAGTTTTTAAATTATTGTATAACATTCCGTGAAATTTTCATAGGATTTTACCAATAAAAGTTTGACAAGTTTTTTATTTATTTATATTATCATTTTAAGCGATTTGTTTATATAGACCTCGCCGAAAATTGATTTTAATGCTTAAACTATGAGGTATAATGTAAAGTAGCTAAGGTATTTTAAAA
>JAIRZH010000132.1 GCA_031267335.1 Oscillospiraceae bacterium
ATATTTCGGTACTTTTTGATTTGTACTACGTTAAATTTTTTTACAATACGTTAGTATTGTAAAAAAATTTTCCTTATCCAAACCAAAAATTACTCGAAATTTTGTCATTTCAAATAGTGAGAACAGGCCCTAGATAGGCTTTTAATGCTAAACAAAAAAATGCCAAAAATTACGTTTAAGTATTTAATTAAAACAAGTTATTACCGAAGATAGGCTTAATTTATTTGCGTCATACTACCTTTAAGAACTAGTTTGGCATCTGATTGTATTTCCGTGCCAGCAGTTCCCTTTGCGGTAAACTTGTTTTTGGCTTTCAATGAAACATCACTTGTTTCTGCGGTGAATTTTCCGCTACTGCTTTTTAGTTCAAATCCCTTTCCATCTTCAAAAGTAAATTCATCATGTTCGCCTTTAAGAATAATTTTCTTCGCAGAAATCATTATTTCGCCTTGTTTAAAATTTATATTAAATGAAGTTTTACCATCTTTACTTGAAATTTTATATATTTCTTTTTCATCGTCTATTACAATTTGGTGTTCTTTTTTTGTTTTATAAGTTATAGTTTGCTTATCTTTTTCATTAATAATAGTTCTTTTTAAGCCGCCACGTGTGACGAGTACTTCTTCGTTATTTTCTTTTTTGAGATCTAAAGGTGTTTTATTTTTATCGCCAAAAACAAATCCAAGAATAACAGGGAAAAATGTCAATCCATCTACGAAAGCTACTATAGCTGTGTTGCCAACATCAGGATAATTTACAAACCCTGTATTATTGCTAGCACTATGGCTTATTAAATGAGCCCAATATTCAGAGTCGTCATCATAAAAAGAAATAAGAATTCGATTTTTTTTATCAGGATCATCAAGCGATTTAACAACGCCTAATTTAATTGGAAGCAATGGGGATTCAAAATTTTGGCTATCAAAAAAACCTGTTACCATTAATACATTTCCTTAAAAAAACATTTTAACAATGTCGAATGTAATTATTATACTTTAAAAATCTATATTTGATAAATTCAAAATACAATTTTCCACGATAATTTCATCGATTATTGAGAAAAAATTAAAAATCAACTCTTAGAGCCTGTTTAATATCTCTTTAGCAACATATATTTAACTAAAATTTTTAAAATTCTGTATTGCTCATCAGTTAAATACGTCAGTATTTGCTTTCCTCACGCTTTGAATTTTAAAAATTTTATCGTTAAATCTGTATTGCTTAGAAATATTAGACAGGCTCTAAGGTTATCTCCGAGTGTTTTCAATGTTGCGCTAAAACTAGGGCTTGTTTCCGCTATTGTTTAACTATATTTCGGTACTTTTTTAATTTGTGCTACGTTAATTTTTTTTACAATACGTCAGCATTGTGAAAAAAATTTCCTTATCCAAACTAAAAATTACTCGGAATTTTGTCATTTTAAATAGTGATAACGACTCTAAAATACAAATTTTAAAGTATTTTTAAGCATGTTTTGGTGCTTTCGGCATTGTTTGGCTGGCACTTAAGGAAAAAACAAACAAAAAATGCTAAAATTACCAAAAAAGTTGATGTTTGTAGGTTTTCTGAGTTTAGCGTTTTTTAATTCAAGGTAAATTTTTCATACATTTGGCCCATAAATAGTAACAAAATCTAAAGATAATTAAATAATATATAATTAAAAACATGGAAATTAAATGTAAAAATGTATGAAAGAAAATTTCATGAAAGCCGGGTTCACGAAAGGCGAACAACGTTACAAATGCAAAGAATGTGGTTGCCAAACTGTTATTCGTACACCAGATTCGCGCGGCACTAAAACTACCGTTCTTCGGGAGGGTTTTATCGATGTTATCAGCGTTTTCTTTTGCAGCAAATACGGCAAAGAGATAACTTGTTTCCGCAATGGTAAAATATTAGATCCTGAATTAAATTTTGCAATTAATGATATCGAAAATGGTGATATAATAGTGTTAGTTTCCGAAAAACAAACGTAAATAAGTATTGAAGATAAAGATTATTGAAAAAAATTTTCCCAGGGTTTGAAAGAAGAAACAGACCGTAAAAAAGCAGAAGTAAAGGTATGAAAACTGAAAATTTTTATTACTTGTTGTGGTGAAAATTTCAAATTAGGGCCTGTTCCCACTATTTGAAATGACAAAATTACCGAAATATGATCGTTAAACAGTAGTGGGAACAGGCCCTAAAATAACCAGATATAATATTAAAAGTTTTATTTTTAAAATTCGTTTATTGAGAGGTTTATTAGTGTATTTTGAAGCCGGGAAATATAAATTAGATTTATCTAAAAAAACATATATAATGGGAATATTAAATGTTACGCCGGATTCATTTTCGGATGGTGGAAAATATTTTGATGCCAAACTTGCAATAAATAGAGCGTTTGAAATAGAAAAATTAGGTGCAGATATTCTTGATATCGGCGCTCAATCGAGCCGACCGGGCTTTACAAGAATTTCGCCTGAACAAGAATTAAAACGTATTACCCCAGTTTTAAAAAGATTAAAAAATAAAATTAATATTCCTATTTCAGTCGATACTTTTTACCCAAAAGTTGCTTGTGCCGCACTAGAATATGATATAGATATTATAAATGATGTTAATGGTTTTAAAGATCTTGAAATGTTTAAGATTGCTTCAAAATCAAATTGCGGAATTATAATAATGCATAATCTTATTGATTTAACTAAAGAAAATAACATAAATTTAGTTAATAATATAGATATTTTAAATTTTTTTAAAAATCTAATTAAAAAAGCAGAAGAATATAAAATTAGAAAAAACAGAATTTGTTTAGACCCCGGAATAGGATTTGGGAAAGATTTAGCGAATAATCTTCGCATTTTGGCAAATATCCCTGAATTCAAAATTAAAGATTATGCTTTTTTAATTGGGGCTTCACGAAAAAGAGTTATAGGTGAATTAACCGGTGACAAAAGAAAATATGGGACAATTGCTGCTCATTCGATTGCAAATTTTCTTGGGGCAAATATAATAAGAACACACGATATAGAAGAATCCATTCAAGCTTTAGCAGTTATAGACGGAATACGAAAATATGCCAGAAATTAAAGAAGCAATTTTATCTTTAGGAACAAATATTGGAGATAAATTCCAGAATTTAAAAACCGCAATTACTGCTATAGACATGATTTTAGAAACAAAAATTATCGATATTTCAAAAATCTATATCACAAAAGCCGTTAAAATTGTTGGTCGACAAGACAATTTCTTAAATTGTTGTGTAAAAATTCAAACTAAATTATTGCCACAAACAATTTTAGGATGTTGTCTTGGAATTGAATCTGCACTCGGACGTGTTAGAAAATTTAAATTTGAATCAAGAAACATCGATATTGATTTATTATTATTTAATGATGAAATTTGCAATAATAACGATTTAATTTTGCCACACCCAAAAATAAAAGAACGCGACTTTGTTTTAAAACCTTTAAGCGATATTTGTGCCAAAAATAGATTCCAGAAATTTGATTTTAACAAAGAAATGAAAGAATTAAATTTTTCAAATATATTAGGTGTTTTTCTACACAATAAATTTATTCATGAATAAAAATCAGAATTAGATGGTATACAACTTCATAACTTTAAGCAAAGTTCAAAATTTAAGATTATAAGACGATCAATAACGAACTCTATTGATAAAATTTTAAAATTTAAAGTATGCGGAAGACAAATATACTTAGAGCCTATCTGATATCTCTTTAGCAGCACATATTTAACTAAAATTTTTAAAATTCTGTATTGCTCGTCAGTTAAATACGTCAGTATTTGCTTTCCTCACGCTTTGAATTTTAAAAATTTTATCGTTAAATCTGTATTGCTTAGAA
>JAIRZH010000008.1 GCA_031267335.1 Oscillospiraceae bacterium
ATTTAATATCATAATCATCATTAATTTTGATATTTATGATTTTATTATTTTATTGCCGTTATTGTGGCTACTAAGTCATGATATCAAAAAGGATTAAAATAGTCTATGACATTACCAAATATGCTGCATGTTTTTTCGTCTTTCACTCAAACTTTACAAAAATAACTCAGTTTTAAAACAGGTTTCTATCCTAATTGCGGGAAAATTTAAATAAACTTATAAAAAACAATGCTACTTTAATTCAAAATTTTACAAATGTAATTAAGCTGTAGTATGAAAGAATACTTTCATTTTTTCAACTGTAATTTCTTCAACCGCGCAAATTTTAGTTTCAACACTATCAAAAAAATTGACTACTTCGTTATTTATTTCTATTGCTTTCGAAACCGTTATATCCCCAGATTCCGGTATAGTAAGAACTTTTTCAAGTACTGCAACACCATCTAAACGTCCTATTTTATCACTAAATTCTTTCACAAATTTTAAATTTTTCGAATAATTAGCCTGAAATACTGTTATTTTGTTTGTTCCGGACATACTACTTAAAAAATGTTTCATACCTCTAAAGATTTGACCAAGAACTTGTGATTTGTAACAAAGATCTATAAAAAACTCTTTTTGGCTTACACTTATTTCTGCCAATGCAGATAAATCCTTACAAAAACCAAAATTTTCGTTTGCGACTGCCTGCTTAAAATTACCCATGTCAAGAATTTCTAAGACATTTCCAAGCTTTGAATTAACCGAAGCTTCCGACTCAAATGCTGAGATTATAAAAGCTTCCGCTGCTCCCTTCGAACTACCAAGGCCGAACCATTTTTGCCATTTAAACAACTGATAAAGTCCTCCTATAACAACACCAGCACCAAGAATAGAAGTCGAAATAGTAAGTCCCGTGATCATTTTTTTCTGTCTATTTATAATGGAATTTTTATTTTCAGATCCACTAATTTCTTCGTTTTCCGAAACAGGTTCTCCATTTTCATTTAAAAGGATACTATCACTACCATCATCACTATTTTCTTTGGTTTCCTTAATAGTGGAATCTTTATCACTTGATTCAAGTAAAGCTTCTAACGCACCATTTTCTGCTTTAACTTGCGGTATAAAATTTTGCACCATTGGAATTATAGAAAATACTGCTAAACTCGCTGCGAGAACCCTTGAAAAAACCTTTCCTACTTTTTTATCGGTTCTAGAAAAACTCTGATCAATCTCCTTTTCAGCTTTCGCCACGATTCCTTCTACAAACTCATTAAACTCCTCTCTAGTATATTCACTGCTTTTGCCTGAACAACACTCATAAATCTCTTCTAGGTCTCCACATGCTAAAAAATCTTGCAAACACTGCTCATTAGAAAGTATCTTTTCAATAGCTTTCTCAATATTAAATTTACTCATAAATACTATCAACTCCTAAAAATAATTAAAAATTTAAAAAATTCGAATTTGTAATCTAAAAAATTTTTAGTTTTTAAAAACCAGTATAAATTATTAAATACAAATTCTCTAATATCTAGCTCAGACCCAACTCTAAGCTTTATGTTCTAAATCTTCGCTAATTTGGATAATATTAAAATTTAAAAAAACTGTCAATATTTTTTTAAATTTTGTTCTTTTAAATTAAATTTAGATTTAATTTCATGAAAATTAACTAATTATTTAATTTTCCATTTAGAATTTGCCCTAATATTTCTAAGAGCTCGTTTAATATTCTTTCAGGGCCTGTTTCCACTATTCGAAATTTTGTAATTTCAAATAGTGGGAACAGGCTTTAAGTCAGTCGAATTCAAATACGTGAATATTTATCTTACTCGTGCTTTAAATTTTAATCATAAAAGCAAAAACTTGTTCTCACCTTGATTTTGATTTGACATTAAATTATTTATTTGGTATTTTTGTACTAAATAGATGTTTTTAATTTTAAAAATTTCTATTAATTTTACAGTTTTTTAAAAAAGGAAGTGAAAGGTTATGGGAAATGATTCAGAATTAAGTGTACATGCCCCAAAGAAAAAAATAGATTGTTTGCGCACTACGATAATAAAATTTGATGAAATAATTAAAAAATTTAAGGAAAAAATGCCTTGGAAAATTTCAATTAATAGAGAAAAAAAGCTTAAAGATGCTGAAGATTTTTTTAAAAAAGAAATGGAAAAAATTTCTGTAATATTCAAAGATCTAGATAATAAATATGGAAAATGTTGTGATTTTATTGTAGAATCAAAGAAATTTAATTCAAAAAAAAAAGAATTTGGTTTATGGTTGGCAAAATCTGTATGGCAATCAAAAGACAAACGATTGCAAAATAGTATAAAAAAATCAATAGTTCGAAAAATGATAACGCCAGACCGAAAAAATAAAACGGCTAATTGGGCAGATCAATACAAAGAATATTTTAAATTTTTATCTGATTCCGAAACACTAAATGAAAATTGCCAAAAATTATTAAAAGAAAGCGAAAGCGTCGCAAATTCGGGAGAACAAGATTTTGAAAATTCAAAATTAATTGAATTATGTGATGAAATACAAAAATCAATTAATGAAATTGATAAATGTTTAAATTCTGAAAGAAAATGTAATAATACTATAATTAAAAAAAAAATAAATAAAACTGTTTTTGAATTCGAAAACGATATTAAAAAAATATTCGAAGAAATAACAAAATTTAAAGAAGAAAACGGACAAAAATGCAAGGAAATAAAAAAATCGCTTGAGCCTAAAGGCGAAAATATTATAAATTTTGAAGAAAAATTTAAAGAATTTATGGAATCGGTAAAAAATTTTAGTACTCGAATAAACAATGGAAATTATAATGATTTAGATTCACTAGAAAATGAAGTCAAAAGCAAAACAGTTTTATTGAATGATATATCAAAAAGTTCACAAGAATTCGAAGAATTGTTAAAAATTAAAAAAGATGAAAATAAAGTATTGGAAGATTTACAAAAAATAAAAGCAGAAGCGGAAATGAAATTAGTGTTTGCAAAAGAAAATTGTGAAAATTTAAAAAATAAAATTAAAAAAATAGAAGATTTTTCCAAAGAATTAAAAGAAATATATATTCTTCATGCTGGAACTGGTATTAAGCCAGAATGGATTGAAAAAGATGGGAAAATTAATTTCGAAAAAGATAAAAGTTCAAAAAGTTGGAAAAAAGATTATTCTAAAAACTTAATAGGAAATTTAGCCGAAACATCAAAATTACCAAGTTGTTTTGAAGTTTTAAAAAATGATAGGATAGATGGTCAGTATGATTATGGTGTGTCTGGTATTTTAACATCATTTTTTGGCAATGGAAAACTCGCCGGAAACATGTTGATTAAAAATAGTAAAGAGTTTAATTGTAATGGCAAATATTCAACACATTTTTTGGATAGCATATTACTAGATTTTATTAGAAGAAGTTATATCAAACTAGATTGGGCTTAAAAATATATTCATAAGACTTCTTTTTAAACTCTAAGAGCCTGTTTAATATTTCTTAGCATGCAGTTAAGGTCGTTTTGAATAGCATATTACTAACCTGCGCAATTGTTTCAATTTTAAAAAAACGTTTTCAATAAAATGTCTGAATTTGCGCAAATATTCATCGTAAGAGCTTTGAATTTTTTGAGTTTTTTCGGTGGGATCATAATTACCATATTTGATTTTCGTGCAAATTCAATAATTTCATTTGTGCCGTAATCTTTTGCTGGCAAATAAAATCGGCATTAGGACCTGTTCTCACTACTGTTTAACGACCATATTTCGGTACTTTTTGATTCGTACTACGTTAAATTTTTTTACAATACGTCAGTATTGTAAAAAAATTTTCCTTATCCAAACCAAAAATTACTCGAAATTTTGTAATTTCAAATAGTGGGAACAGGCCCTAGTGCCACTGATTAATGGGACAGTTTTTTATTTCCATACCTTATTTATATCTATTAACATTTTACCACCAATATTTTTATTTTAATTTGGTTTTTTCTTTAAGTTTAATTTTTAGTTTAACTTTTTTTATTAATAGACAAGTCTAATTAAGAAAAGTTATTATACTTCGATTGATATGGCTTGGGTTGGGCAAATATCACAGCATTCATCAATTTTTGATGCTTTATTTTCCGTAATATCGGAATTTATAATTTCAGATTTTCCGTCTATATCCATCTTAAATATTTCTGGCAATATTTGAATACACATTCCACAACCAATACAATCAACTTTGTTAACTTTAACTTTCATAAAATATTCCAAACTATTAAAAATTTTTAACTATCTAAATATAATTTCATATTTTAATTTAAAAATCAAATTTTCAAACCACGTATTAATTATTTATATAACTATTCCAATTTTTATCGTCGTGGTTAATTCAAATTCGGATGCACTCCGGTTACTAAATAAATAACCCATTCCGAGATATTAGTGCAGTGATCTCCGATTCGTTCTGCGTATTTTGCCACAAACATTAAATCAGCACCCATTCTGATTTTGCTAGATTCCTTTGACATCACTACCGAAGAATTAAAAACAACACTAGCGAACATATCATCGACTTCATCGTCACTGTAACAAATTTCTTTTGCTTCATCAATATTAACATTTAAAAAAGCTTCACAAGTTCGTTGAAACATGTTATAGACAAACTCTAACATTTCAGCGACTTTATTGAAACATTCTAAATTTTGTTCTATGTTGTTCATAGAAATAATTTCACAAATATCCGCACATTGATCACCAATTCGTTCGATGTCACTTAAAATTTTCAAACAAGAAGCAACACTACGAAAATCCGACGCCGTTGGGTGATATAAACCTAATATTTTCAAACATTTCGATTCAGCGGAATTGCTGCAAGAATTTATAACAGTATCGACTACAATAATTTCCTTAGCAAGATCGATATCAATATTTTTGTATGCTTGTAAAGTTTTTTTAAATGTTTTTTTGACTAAACAACCCATTTCATAAAGACAGTTGATTAAATCTTTTATTTGATTATGTAGTTTTTTATTCATAAATTTCTCGAATAAATTTTATTTTTATTTAATTTCAATGCTATTTTCAAGTTTCCACTTTTCTATTTCTTTATGATTTCCAGAAATAAGAACTTCAGGAACAGGTTTATCATGCCAAACGCGCGGCCGAGTATATTGTGGATGTTCTAATAAATTATTATAGTGGCTTTCATTTTCAAAACAAACTTTAGATGGTAAAACGTCTGGAATCATACGCAATAAAACATCCAAAAAAACCATTGCAGGTAATTCGCCACCAGTTAAAACATAATTTCCTATTGAAATTTGTTCATCGACTATTTCTTCGATTAATCTTTCGTCAACTGCTTCATATCTGCCACATAAAATTGCAATATTTTTATGAATTAATTTTTCTTTTGCATTTTCCTGCGATAACATTTTTCCTTTCGGCGACATGAAAATTAAATAAGGCTTAGTGTTTCTTAATTCACAAACATAGTTAAACGCCCGAAAAATTGGTTCAGCCATCATAACCATGCCATATCCACCGCCAAACGGTGAATCGTCAACTTTTTTATGCTTATTAGTAGTAAAATCTCGAATTTGATGACATTTAACATTTATAATTCCTTTTTTTACAGCACGTCCGATTATTCCTGAATTAATTACAACTTCACAAATTTCTGGAAATAAAGTTAATATATCAATATTTATTTGATGCATAAAAATTTATTGTTTCGCACAGACGTTAAAAGCCTTGCTTAAAATTAAATTCGAATCAACGCCTTTGCGATGATAATAATCAGCAATTGCTAACTTAAATGCTTTTTCGGCTAAAAATGAACAATGTAACTTAATCGATGGCAACCCACCCAATTGTTTGGCAATAAATTTACTATTAACTACTTTCAATGCTTCTTCGATTTTTTTGCCTTTCATTAGAACTGTCGCCATAGAACTAGTAGCTATCGCTGCGGCGCAACCAAAAGTTTTAAATTTAACATCGACTATTATATCTTTTTCGATTTTAAGATATATTTTAAGGATATCGCCACACTTAGCATTCCCTACTTCCCCGACGCCATCGGCATTCTCGATGACCCCTATATTTCTAGGATTTGTAAAATGTTCCATAACTTCTTCGCTATACATACTAATCCACCTAAAAAGAAAACTACTTTTCCATACGTTCGAATCTTTTAAAATCAACAATAGAAATCTGAGTTTTATGTGATTTTGAAAAATTATTTATATATTCGCTTACTGTAATTTCTGGATCTTTAACAAAAGCTTGTTCTAACAGACATATTTCTTTATAAAACTTATTGATTTTTCCTGAAATAATTTTTTCTATAATAGCTGGCGGCTTCCCGCTGTTTCCTATTTGCTCATGCAAAATTTTCTTTTCGCGTGCAAGTGTTTCCGAATCAACAGATTCAATATTAATATATTTTGGATTTGATGCAGCGACATGCATTGCAACATCTCTAGACATAGAAATAAAATCCGGATCATTATTTAATGAAATATCACCGCTAAAATTAACCAAAACTGCTATTTTCCCGCCGGCATGTACATACGAAGAAATTAATCCTGTCAAACGAGCAAAACGCCTAATATTTATATTTTCGCCAATTTCAAGTATTTTTTCACTCAATAAATCTTTTATCGATTTACCAGAATCGTCTTTAGAATCAAGAAGTTCTTCCAAATTCGAAGGCGCTGCGTTAATCACAATTCGAGCGCAAGCGAGAATAAAATCTTGGAAAACTTTGCTATTAGCTCCAAAATCAGTCTCGGAGTTAATTTCTATGATTACCCCAATTCCATTTTCGGCAATAGCAAAAGTACTACCTTCGTTAGCAGCACGACCGGCTTTTTTTGTAGCTACCGCATGGCCACGCTCACGCAAAAAATCAATTGCAGCTTCCATATTCCCACTCGAATGCTTTAAAGCATTTTTACAATCCATCATTCCGCATCCGGTTTTTTGGCGTAATTTCACAACGTCTTGTGGCGTAAAACACATAAAAAATTATCCTCCTTCCGTTATATCTGCATTTACAAGATCTGCATTATTTTGATCTGAAATAGAATCAACTTTTTCATGGCCAGATTCTGGAATTTTATTTTCTTCTGGTTTTAGTCCGACTGCCTCTTGTTTTATCGATGACGCTTCAAAAACTTCAGACGCGCCTTCTGTTGATATTTTTAAAGCTTCCGATTCATTATTTCGTATATATTCTCGGCTTCCTTTGAATACAGATTCAATTTGTTCGCCAGCTTCGCCTTCACGACCTTCTATTATTGCATTAGCTATAATAGCGCACAAAAGTCTTACCGAACGAATTGCATCATCGTTAGCAGGAATTATTTTAGTAATAAGATCCGGATCGCAATTTGTGTCTACAACCGCTACAATCGGAATTTTTAACTTATTTGCTTCCGCAACAGCAATACGCTCTGTACAAGGATCGACAACAAAAAGAGCAGCAGGCAAACCATTCATATCTCTGATACCATTTAAAAATTTTTCCAATTTACTGATTTCAAGTTTTAGTTTCGTAGCTTCTTTTTTTGGTATTAAATCAAAAGTACCATCTTTGTCCATTGCCTCGAGCTGTTTCAAACGTGAAATTCTTTTTTTAATTGTCACATAGTTAGTTAATGTCCCACCGAGCCAACGTGAATTAACATAAAAAGCTCCAGCGCGTTCAGCTTCTTCCTTAATAGATAAAGCCGCCTGTTTTTTTGTACCAACAAAAAGTATTTCTTTGCCTTCGGCTGCAAGATCTTTGACAAATCTATAAGCATCATCTAGTTTTTTCGATGTTCTTTGTAAATCAATTATATGAACATCGTTTCGATGAGTATAAATGTATTTCGCCATCTTTGGGTTCCAACGTCTAGTGCGATGACCAAAATGTACACCAGCTTCTAACAGCTGCTTCATGGTAACTATTCCCATAAATTTCCCCTCGGTTTATCTTTCGCCGTATTCAGTAATAATCACCGACGAGTAATACGACGTGTTTAATTAAGCTTTAACGCTCAAAAATCATTCTAAAAAATAAATATTTTAATGTCAAATTAATTCAATTTCTTTTCCGTTTAAATAATTAAGAATTCCCGCATCACTATCAAATTCAAACTTTATTTTATAAGCTAAAAGTGCTTGATATCTATTTGTGTCTGAATTAAAAAAAGATTCAATTATCGGGAGTTTATCATTTGATTTTTTTAATCCATATTTTCCATCACCTATTATCGGGTGGCCGGCCCAAGCCAAATGCGCACGAATTTGGTGACAACGCCCTGTTAAAAGCTCGATGTTTAACAAACTTATGTTATCTTCTGACTTTTTAACTTTATATTTTGTTTTTATAATCTTGGAATTTTCGGTTTTACATTTTGATATAAATACTTTATTTTGAGTTTCATCTTTTATTAAAAATGCCGTTAAAATATCTTCCTGTTTTTCCATTTTACCATAAACTAGACACTGATAATATTTTTTTATCTCTCTATTTTTAATTTTTTCGTTAAGAATCTTTAAAGAGATAGCATTTTTAGCAGCTATAACAATTCCGGATGTATTTCTATCGATTCTGTTTACAAGAGCAGGCGAAAAAGAATTTTCTTTTTCGTGATCGTATTCACCATTTTCATAAAGATATTTCTTAATTTTATTTATAAGACAGTTAAAATTATTATTTTTATCTTGATGGCAAATAAGTCCTGCTTTTTTGTTCACTAATATAATATTTTTGTCTTCATATACTATATCCAACTGTGATGAAGCAGCCATAAATTGATTTTTATTACAATTTAAATCATATTTAAAATTTTTGCCTAAAAATAAAGTTAAAACATCACTGAAATTAAGCCTATAATCAATTTTACTTTTGTTACCATTAATTTTTATTTTATTTTTTCTAATAAATTTAAAAATTAAACTTTTTGGCACATTTGGTAAAATTTTGAAAATAAATCCATCAAGACGTTTTCCGACATCATTTGAACCTATTAAAACTGTTTTCATTAGACCTCTTACAAAAATTTCGTTGATAAAATTGCTTAATCAAGCAATTTATATCCTTGATTTAAAGAACTGAACTACAAAATTTTTTTTTATTTTTTATAACACGAATTTTAGATATTAAAAATTGTAATTTTTCTATAAAAAAATTCAAATTTTCTTTAATTTCTTCTTTGTTATAAGATATGCCATCAGAACTAATTAATTTAGAAATATTATTAATAAAATCAATTTCATTTGTACTAGACAAAATTTTTTTCAAATCGAAAAATTTAATACCTGCAGTTATTAAATCAATTATTTTTTTGTAAATCACATAAATATGATGGTTTATTTTTTCGTTCGATTCATAAATACCATTCGATTTACAAATTTCAATAATATCAATAATAGATCTTAAATTTTGCTCATAAGTTGATAAAATTTTTATGATTTCTGATTTATTTTCTTCAAATTTAACTTTATTAGATTTAATATTTTTCAGACAATTATTTAATCTTTTAAAATTTAAATCTATAATTTTTTCTTCGATTTCGTTTAATCTATTTTCTACCGTATTGGCATCATCGGTAATTATTTGTTCTTTAAAATTTTGAAGACTTTCTTCTTCATATACGGCTTTTGCTATGATATATTTATCATTTTCTTGAAATTTTAGTTTTTCTTGAAAATCTTCTTCTTCCCACTGACCTTCAGAAGCCGTTATTTGTTTTTGGCTTTTTTGAAAATTTTCTTGAATTCTTGGAATTTTTTCTTTTGCCGGGCTTTTTTCTATTTTAAGATTTTCTTTTGCCGACGAATTTAAGTAAATTACAAATTTTTTCTAGTTTTATTGTTACACTACTATTTTTTTCAGATAAAATAGTTTCAATTTCCAATTTTATTAAATTGATTTTATATATAAAAAAATCAAAATTACTTTCAATTTCGCAAATACGGCAATCGGAAATTAGAAATTTTAATACTTCTAATATTTATTTAGCAATGCCTACTTTTTATTTTAAGTTATTTATAAACCTTTATTCAAACAGCATAAAAAAATATTCAAAATGGTACTCTATGGACTAGGGGTAGTGGGAACAATCTAAGTCCAGATAAAACGCCACACATAACTAAAATTAAAAACATCACATAGTTTATGCTTTACATCACATTGGCATCGGGAATCCTTGATTGTTGCGAATTTTTTAGCTATTTTTTTGAACATAATTTTATTACCTCAAAACATAATTTTGTCGCCTTGAGGTGATTGTAGCATTTTTTAATTATTGTACAATATTCCGTGAAATTTCCGTGCTAGTTTATCGAAGACAGGTTATTAATTTGCTTTTATAAAAAACAATAAATAATATAATAATATATTTTAAGTGTGTTTGTTTTTTAATATTTAAATTATTATTTTTTTGGAGTTCGAAATGCAAAATGAAATTTTAGAAGCATTAAATTTGTTAAATATAGATAAAGGTATTACTCTCGAATACATGGTAAAAAAAATTTCTAAAGCTATATCGATAGCATGCAAAAGCGCTTATGGCGTTGAACAAAGCGAACCACTAGTAAAATTCGATGCTGAATCAGGTAAACTAGTTGTGAAAATTGATAAACTGGTAGTTGAAAACGTTCAAAAACCTGATTTTGAAGTTTGTTTCGAAGAAGCCAAAGAAATTAATCCAGAAGTTGTTATTGGTGATTTTGTTAAAGTTCCATTAGACCCAAAAAAATTTGGCAGAATAGCCGCCCAAGTAGCACGAAATGTAATACGTCAAGGAATACAAGAAGGTGAACGAGATTTAATTACAAAACAATTGCGCGATTGTGAAGGAAAAATTGTAACTGCACAGGTAGTGAGAATAAGCCCGCAAAAAAAGATAATTATTTTAAAAATCGGTGAATGCGAGGCTTTATTGCCTAAGGCTGAGAATCATTTAGTTCCTAAGATTCGTGAAGGAGATTATTTAAAAGTTTATATTTTACGTGTTGAATCAGGTGAAAGTTCTCCTCGAATAATAATTTCGCGTGCATGTCCGGAATTTGTAAAAAAACTTTTTGAAACAGAGGTTCCCGAAATCGCAGATGAAACAGTTCAAATTAAAGCAATAGCACGCGAAGCTGGCTTGCGAACAAAAATTGCAGTGGAAAGTTCTATGCCGGAAGTTGAACCAGTCGGGGCATGCATAGGCCCTGGGGGGTCTAGAATCAAAGAAATTTCTAATGAACTTGGCGAAGAAAAAGTTGATGTAATTAGATATTATGGTGACTTTGAAAAATTCATCGAATCAGCTATTGCGCCCGCAAGTGTTGTTTCGGTAGAAAAAATTTCTGAAGAAGAAAGCAATTTAATTTTGTATCGCGTTACTGTGCCGGATAATCAAATATCTTTAGCTATTGGTGCGAGAGGTTTAAACGTAAGATTAGCCTCTAAACTTACCGGTTGTAAAATCGATTTAAAACCCGAAAGTGGTTATTATGATGAAAAAAATTAATCACATGTTTTTATTAAAAAACGTAAGTTTTGCTTATGAAAAAAAGAAAATTTTAAATAATATTTCGTTTTCGATAGATCACGGAGAATTTGTTTCTATATTTGGCCGTAACGGGAGCGGCAAGTCTACTCTTGCTAAGCTTCTGGCGGCGTTAGTTTTCCCTCAAGAAGGCAATATTTTTGTTAATGGCACTAATACACAAGAATCGGAAAAAATTTTTGATATAAGGCGCAAAGTCGGATTCACTTTTCAAAATCCAGATGATCAAATTATTGCCAAAATAGTGGAGGATGAAGTTGCTTTCGGGCCGGAAAATCTTGGAATCCCGAACCCTAATTTATGCGAATTAGTAAACGATTCTCTTGAATGTGTAGGTTTAGCATGCCAAAGAAAAAAAGATGTTAATAAACTTTCTGGTGGAGATAAACAAAAAACTATTTTTGCCGGTTCACTGGCTTTAGGGGTAGAATGCATTATTCTTGATGAAATTACTTCAATGCTCGACACGCAAAGCCGTAGTGAAGTTTTATCCCAAATAATTCGTTTACAAAAAGAAAAAAAAATGACCATTATCATGTTAACGCACCATATAGATGAAATTGTTTTGGCGAATAGAGTTTTAGTTTTGGAAAAAGGAAAATTAATAGCAGACGGCAAGCCTAAAGAAATGAAAAAGAAGTTTTTTGACGCTTATGAAGAAATGAAGCCAAAATTTGTTAAAAAAAAAACTCTGGCCAGCTAATAATTGAATTAAATGATGTTTCGTATAAATATCAAGACTCGGAAAGTATTTTCGAAAAGATCAATTTAAGTATATATAAAAATGAAATTATCGGGCTTTTTGGCAAAATAGGTTCTGGAAAATCCACGTTGGCTTGTTTAATTAAAGGTCTTTTGAAACCCAGCGAAGGCAAAATTAAATTTGCCGGCAGAAAAGATTCAGGAAAAAATTTTTGTAAAGTTGGAGTTGTCTTCCAGAACTCAGAAAATCAATTATTCGAAGAAAATGTTCTTAAAGATGTAATGTTTGGGCCAAAAAATTTAGGGTTTAACGAAAACGATGCCAAAATTAAAGCGATTGCTTCTCTTAAAGATGTAGGCTTTGACCAAGAAAAAATCTACGAGTCGCCTTTTGAACTTTCAGGTGGAGAAAAAAAATTAGTAGCAATTGCAGGGATTCTCGCCATGGAACCTGAAATTTTAATTTTTGATGAGCCAACAGCAGGTTTAGACATTTTTGCGAAATATGTTTTTTTGAAATTACTTTTTAATTTGCACCAAGAAAAAAATAACACAATTATATTTATTTCTCATTCATACCAGGATATCGAATTAATCGCTAATCGAATTTTAACAATTGAAAATAAAAAAATAATAGAAATAGCTTAAAATTTATATTTCTATTTAATGAAACAGACTTTAAATTATTTAAAACATAATTTTTAAAATGAAACTCTCTTTTTCTTTCTTTATTGGCTAAGAGCCTATCTAATATCTCTTTAACAACACATATTTAACTAAAATTTTTAAAATTCTGTATTGCTCGTTAGTTAAATATGTCAGTATTTGCCTTCCTCATTGCTTTAAATTTTAAAAATTTTATCGTCAAATCTGTACTGTTTAGAAATACTAGACAGGTCTAAAAAAACTTTTTTTTGTTTTTATGTAGATCTTTCGAATTGGTCATATTGGAATTTTTAATTCTTTTTTCTTAACTAGGGCCTGCTCTCATTACTGTTTAACGACCATATTTCGGTACTTTTCAATTTGTACTACGTTAAAAACCTGTCCCCAAATAAGCACAAAACATAACTTTCTGACAATTTTCTAGCATTTTTTACTTATTTTCCTTGTTTGGCGTTAGCCAAGCGGCGTCAAATTCGTAAAAAATGCTAAAAAATTGTCTAAAAATTTATATTTGGCTTAATGAAGACAGGTTCTAAATTTTTTTACAATAAGTTAGTATTGTGAAAAAATTTTCCTTATCCAAACCAAAAATTACTCGAAATTTTGTTATTTCAAATAGTGGGAACAGGCCCTAATTCGAGACTTCACTTAACAAAGCTTTATAATAATAATTTTTCCTATAAAATAATTCCTAAAATAAAACTTTAATATTTTTATAATTAAATTGATTTTAAAGTCAAACATTTAAGATTTATTATAATTATTTGAAATTTGCTTGTAATTTTTTTTTAAAAAAAAATCACTTGATTATTTTTAATATTTATGATAAAAATTGCATTATAAGGTTAAAAAATTCAATTTTTGATAATTTTTGAATATTTACTTAGGTATTTTTCGTCGGAATCACCCGAATACGAATGTTTAGACAAATTTTTAAGGTTGAGATTGGAAAGAAATGGATAATTCTATTACTATATTATTACATATGAATAAACAAATTCATTTCCAAATTTTTCGGAATATTTCATTTTTGCTCAAAGTTTCTCAGAGTATTTAACAAAATGAATAATAAAATTTTAAAAGAGGTTTATTATTAATGAGAAAAAATAAATTTTTAGCATTTGGTTTAGCACTTTATTTTTTGTTAAGTAATTCAATCTTGAATTGTACGGGCATTGATAAAAAAAGTGTAGTTATTAAACAAAA
>JAIRZH010000047.1 GCA_031267335.1 Oscillospiraceae bacterium
GCCACCGTAAGCCGCTGTTTCTTTGGGAGTACCCGTTTCTTTTCTAAAGAAATGGGTACAAAGAGTAAAGCTTTGAAAAGAACTTAAGCTTACCTAAATGTGGCAAACGTAAAATTAGAAACTTTTTAGGAGTACCCGTTTCTAGAAATGGGTACAAAAAGCAAGGCATTAAATAAGTACTTAAGCTTATTAAAAAGGAAATAAATATAAAAATTAGACACCATTTAATTAAAAAGAGTTGACAATTTAAAATATTAGATAGAAAATTAATACTAAGCAATTGTTTAAATTAATCAATAACAACAAGATAAAAAGTGAGAAAAAATGAAAAAAGTCTTATTTAAAGTTTTTACAGTATTTCTAGTTTTCCAAATATCAATAATTTGTGATTTCGTTTCAACGATAACAAAAGCCGCTAACGTAAGAAATAGAAGTAATAGTGTTCCGAAAAAACAAAAATTTCCAGTCTCTGATGGCAGAAAACTATCAAATTCATATCCATTTATTGTTAGTACTATTGTTGGTGTTCTTCTTGGTGCAGGCGGAGGATTTGCGTTTACATATCCAAAAACAGAAAAACCTCTTGAAACAAAGATTAAAAATTTTTTACTTTTAATTAAATTATTGTTTAGTTTAGAACCAGAAAGTGGAGAATGGTCTACGACGGCTCAAAGAATTGTAAATGATTTTTCTGATTATAAATTTTTAGAAAAAGAAGTTATAATTGTGATTGAAGCTATTCGAGCTATTAAAAAAAATTCACAGAATGAAATATTAAATTCGGGAGAGCAACAAAATTTAAATGATGAAGACAAAAAATTAAAAGTTGAGAACGGATTACTCATTGCTCATGAAAAATTTTTAGAGAATATGATTAAAGATAAAGAAAAAAAAATTCAAAGACAAAAAGAAACAATTCAATTTTTTGAAGAAAAAGATAAAGATTTTCAGAATCAAATTTTGGATCTAAAACGTGATAATTTAAGAGTCGAATTAAAAAAAATTACACAATCTAACAGCCTTGAATTGGATAATTCTGAAATATATGAAAAATTTAAAGATGAGATAGCAAATAATTTAGAAAAAAAAATTGAAAATCAGGCAGAAATAATTGACCAACTTAAAACACAGCTTCGTTCCAAAAAACAAGAATTAATAACGCTTAACGAATTTTAAAAAACACAGCTTAGTTATTATAAAAAACAAAAATTAATAGATATGAATCGAATTAAAACAGAGGCAGAAGGCCCTAAAGAATTATATGTTAAAACTGAAAAAGAAAAAATTACAATAGAAAAATTTAATGTTTTAAATACAAAGTTTTGTGAACTTAAAAATAATTTTCAGTTAGTACAGAAAAAAAATAAAGATTTAGAACAGTTATTAGAAAATTCAGAACAAAATTTTAAAAAACAAATTATGGAACTAAAACTAAGATTTTCGAATAAAGTTGATGAATTAAAAAATGCCGAAAATTGTAATTATAATTTAGAATTTCAAAATAATAGTCTTAGAAGGGAAGTTAATTCATTTAAACAAGATAAATATAAAGATTTTATAAAATCTCTTAATCTAGATTTAATCGTATGGAAAAAGTATGATGTAGAACATGAAAATAAATATTTAAAAGCTAAAAATGATAAAATAGAAAATGATTTAAAAAGAATTTTAGATGGAGATAATGAATCTATTATTGAAGAATTGAAATCTCAAATCGATAGTTTAAATGCTAAAATCAAAAATTTAAATGCTAAAATTGATAGTGACAAAGAAATTTTAGATCAAGTTCTAGTTGGTGAAAAAAATAATATTAGAAGTTTAATTAATAATTCTAAAATTACGATCAGTGAAAGAAAAAAATGGCAAAATTGACAAATGAAATTACTGAATTAAAGAAAAAAAATGATAAGTTATCAAGACTTTTTAATAAGTACACAGTCGAAGAAATTGAAAATATAGAGTATGAAAATAAATGCTTAACAATCCAAGTGAAGAAACTAGAAAAACTGGAAGAAGAAAATAATAAATTAAAAGATTGGCAAAATTTAGGATTAGAATTAATAAATCAGAAGACAGACTTAGAGGCAACGAATTCAAATTTAACTAAAATAAACGCGGAGCAAAAAGAAAGAATCACGGAACTAGAAGAAATAATCACGGAGCTAAAAAAAAAGAAACGCGGAACTAGAAATAGAAATCTAAATGCAAATTCCAGATTTTGCAAGCTACTCGAAATAAGGCATCACCATTTTTTCTCTAAAAACATTAAATTAAGGCCCGTTCCAATTATTTGAAATGACAAATTCCAAATAATTTTTGGGTTGAATAAGCAAAATTTTTTCATAATATCGATGTATTGTAAAAATTTAACGTAGTACAAATTAAAAAGTACCGAAATACGCTTGTTAAATGGTAGTGGGAACAGGCCCTAGTGATTTAATTGTTACTATAGTAAATAAATCATAATTGAAAAAATCCCTAAAATAAAAGTATAAATAACAAAAATTTTTGTTTTATCATTTTGAACTAACCACTTAAAAAGCTTTATCGTTAAAACTCCAGTTATAGCTGACGATAAAATACCTAAAATAAGAATATTTCTATCGATAGAAATACTATAGCTTCTAATTTCTTTAAATTTTAGTAAAGCAGCAGCAATTATTGTTGGGATTGACATTAAAAACGAAAAATCAATTATAGATTGACGTTCTATGCCACACATAAGCCCAACCGAAAGCGTTGAACCAGATCTTGATAATCCAGGGAAAATTGCTGCGAAAAATTGTGAAATACCAACTAAAATTGAATCTTTAAATGAAATTTTATCTAATTTTTTAAAATTGGAGTAATTTTTAGAAATTAAATCTCCAAAAAATAATAAAACGGATGTAACGATAAAAGCAAGGCCTACAATGGTAAGATTTGAACTATCTATTAAATTTGAAGCAAAATCTTTGATTTTGCCGATACCTGGAATTTTAATAAACATAGCAAAAAGAGGTAATAATGAAATAAATAGATTTATCAGCAATCTTTCGTCATTTGATTTTTTTTGTTTTGAAAATAAATTCCCAATACAACTAAAAAAAGCAAAAAATAAACGAAATACAGTTTTATAATAAACAATAATTACTGAAATTAATGTTCCGACATGCAAAGCTATATCGAAAATAAGGTTATTTTCGTGTATACCTAAAAAATATTGTGAAAGCATTAAATGCCCGCTACTCGAAACTGGCAAAAACTCAGTTATGCCTTGTATAATTCCTTGGATAATAGCGCTGAAATTTGTCATTACGTATCCCTAAAAATTAATTTATTATCGTTTTAGAACCTGAAATTTTATCTTCTACTAGGACACCTTTATTTTTTAAAATCTCTCTTATTTCATCCGCGAGAGCCCAATTTTGTTCTTTTCTAGCAGCTTCACGTTTATTTATTAATTTTTGAATTTCATCTGAAATTTGATTTTTATTTTCTTTAAAAGAAAGTCCTAGCACACTCGTTAATTCATCAAATAAATTAATTAAATTTAAAACTGAATTTTCTGAAAATTGCTTTGATTCAGTAATTTTTGTATTTACATTTCTAATAATTTCAAAAATTACAGAAATAGCGCCAGCGGTGTTAAGATCATCATTCATGAAATCTAAAAATTTTTGTTTACTTTTATTTTGATCATCAAAAATAATTTGGCCATTATCTAAAACTTGATTTTTTAATATGAATTCTAAATTACTTTTAAATTCAGCCAACCTAGCTACAGCATTTTTACATTGCAACATCGTTTCTTCGTTTAAATTTAACGGGCTTCGATAATGAGCTGAAACTAACAAATATCGAATTGATTTATAACCATATTTTTCAGCTACTTCGCGAACTGTTAAAAAATTATTAAGAGATTTAGACATTTTTTCATTATTTATATTAATGAAACCATTATGCAACCAAAAATTTGAAAGACAAATTCCATTAGCACATTCGCTTTGTGCTATTTCATTTTCATGATGCGGGAAAATTAAATCTTGGCCACCGCAATGAATATCTATAGTTTTTCCAAGATATTTCCTTATCATAGCCGAACATTCGATATGCCACCCTGGACGCCCATATCCCCATGGACTATGCCACTTTGGTTCATCTTTTTTGGAGGATTTCCAAAGAACAAAATCAAGTGAATTATGCTTTTCTTTGCTGATTTTTTTTCTAACGTCAAATACTAATTCTTCAGTTTGCTGACCTGAAAGCTTTCCATAATCACGAAACGTCTTAGTATCAAAATACACATCGCCCGAAGGAGCCAAATATGCATAATTATTCAAAACAAGCTCGCTAATTATACAAATAATTTCTTCAATAGTTTCGGTCGCTTTTGGATAAATATCAGCTGGTAAAATATTTAGATTTTTGGAATCAACTATATATTCATCGATAAAACGTTCAGATATTTTCGAATAATCAGTATTTTCGTCTTTAGCTCTATTAATTATTTTATCGTCTATATCTGTAAAATTTTGTACAAACTTTACTTTATAGCCTAGAAATATCAAATAGCGTCTTAGAACATCGAAAACACAAAACGGTCTTGCGTTGCCAACATGAATAAAATTATAAACCGTCGGCCCACAACAGTAGATTTTTATTTCGCTGTCGATCGGAACAAACTTTTCTTTTTTACGTGTTAATGTATTATAAAGTTTCAGAAAATCTACCCCTATAAAAAAATTCTTATAAATAAAATTTCAATTTATCTTTATTTTTTTTAATGCAAATTAAAGGCGAGATCCACGCAATTAATACGGAAAAAATAAAAACATAATTCCCAACAATGAGCAAATTAAAATTTGATTTATAAAATTGTGAAATCATTATAATGCATATCGAAAACATTTGTAGAGTAGTTTTTATTTTGCCCCATATGTCAGAAAAAATTTGAATTGAATTCATTGCTAAAATCTGTCGAATTGATGACATAATAAACTCACGAATTAATAGCATTGTAGCGCATATAATTGATTTTTCATTTAATAAATTTAACTTTAAAAAGGCTAATAAAACAAAAAAAACCAATATTTTATCAGCGGTAGGATCAAAAATTTTGCCAAAATCTGTAATTCTATTGTCTTTCCTCGCTAGCAAACCGTCAAAAAAATCGGTAAGCGATGCAACTATAAAAATAACAAGGCAAATAATAAATTTTTGTTTTGTTCCTCCTGACAATAATATAATATATAAAACTAAAGACAAAAACATTCTAAGAAGCGTTAAAAGATTAGCCAGGTTTGGCATTTGATGCTCCTGCAGTAATTCCGCTTTAAAATTGAATACTATAATATAAGCGGAAAATATATATTGTTTTTATTCAAAATATTGTGAATAGATTTTTCTTAAATTTCCAAATTTTGAAAATTGGTATTAACATATTGCGAAATATCCTGAGAAACTTGAATAAAAATGAAATTGTTAAAAAGAGTTTATAAAAAAATCTAATAACACAACTGTTTTGAATTATAAAAACTATACTGGTTGATTATTTGTTTTTTCTTCTGGTGTATTTTCAATTCCTTTATCAACGCTAAATTTAACAGCTGAACCAATGGTTTGAACTTCGATTTTTTCAAATACATTTTTTTCAATTTCGGAAGCCATTTTTGGGTCTTTTTTTAAAATATCTCGAACATTATCGCGGCCTTGACCGAGCCGTTTTTCTCCCCAAGAAAACCAAGCTCCACTTTTTTGAATTATTCCGGTTTTAACAGCTAAATCTAGCAACTCGCCATCACGAGAAATTCCTTTACCATATAAAATATCAAATTCTGCTTCTTTAAACGGTGGAGCGATTTTATTTTTGACTACTTTTGCACGAGTTCGAGAACCAATTACTTCATTATTGGATTTAAGAGTTTCGATTCTTCGGATATCAATGCGAACAGATGCATAAAATTTTAATGCTCTTCCACCTGGAGTTATTTCAGGATTACCGTATACAATACCAACTTTCTCGCGTAACTGATTAATAAAAATGGCGACACAATTGGATTTCGAAATAGCACCTGCAAGTTTGCGCAAAGCTTGGGACATAAGACGCGCTTGCAAACCAATATGTTGATCTCCCATTTCGCCTTCTATTTCTGCACGTGGGACGAGAGCAGCGACGGAATCTATTACAATTACATCGATAGCGCCAGAACGTGCAAGAGATTCAGTAATTTCGAGTGCTTGTTCGCCTGTATCGGGTTGAGAAACCAAAAGAGAATCTATATCAACGCCAAGTGCCTCGGAATAAACAGGGTCAAGAGCATGTTCGACGTCTATAAATGCTGCATTCCCACCTAATTTTTGCCCTTGTGCTACACAATGTAGAGCAAGTGTTGTTTTGCCTGAAGACTCAGGGCCATACATTTCTATAATTCTTCCGCGTGGCAAACCACCAATCCCAAGCGCAGCATCAAGCATAAGCGATCCGGTCGGTATCGCTTCTATATTCATACATTCATTTTCGCCAAGGCGCATAATTGCACCTTTGCCGAATTGTTTTTCAATTTGCCCTAATGCAGTTTCAAGGGCTTTTTTTTTATCAAGATTCAAAATTTCCTCCTGGATTAAACAAAAATATATAAAATTATATAGATCTCTTGCGAAATTCTCGCTCTTTTCTAAAATTTGGTTGTCACCGTAATATTAAAAATATGTTAAAAACACTCCGAAACCTTAACATATCAGAATGACCAAATTTTAAGTAATCTTTAAAAAAATTTTTTTGGAATAATACTACTCTGTACTGTGAGAAAAATTTAATGCAAAAAAA
>JAIRZH010000048.1 GCA_031267335.1 Oscillospiraceae bacterium
TAAAAGCCGAAAAAGAAATTAATCAAGTTTCTTTAAAAACCGGTGAAAAAAATAAGACAAGTTTTTTAAAAGTTCTCGCAACAGGTTTGGCGATATTTTTAGCAATACCAATGACACAAGATCTCTGTGCTGTGAATCCAGAGACAGGCGAAATAACCGATAGACATTTTAATGCTCAAAAGTCTATTATGGAAAGAGATTTAACGGTACCTTCCCTATTTCTTATTATTACTCTTCTTGGATTAGGCAATATTTACCAATATTCTATTTGGAAAAATAATATACCGCAAACAAAGTTTTACATCAATCATTTTGATGACTTTAAAACAATTAATGAAAAATTTGAATCAATTTTCGAGTGTATTGATATTTGTAACATTCCGAAAGCATTAGAGGGTCCGAATCCTGGGATGTGCCAAGCTGAAGAATTACAAAATTTAATTCATTTAGATAATAATCAAATTGCTTTTTTTAAAAGAATTTTAGAAGTCATAGCTATGCTGTTCGTAAATTCTGCAGAAATAAGAATTATTTTTAAAGAACCAATGATAAAATCTAAAAATATCGATGTATTTTATGCTAATTTATCGAAATTTGTTAAAATTGTAGTACAGCTAGATAATATATTAGGGAATTTAAGTGGAACTCATAGTTTGAAAAAAAATGCTATTTTCACAAATGAAATGATACGGCTAAATAGTAGATTACGGAATTTTGATGAAGCTTATAGTTTGGCTTTTTCCACAGATGAACCAGTAGAGTCTATACCAAAATGCCAAGTATTTTCGGAAATACACTCTTATTTAATTGGATTGTGGGAAAGGTCTGAAAAAGTTCTGGACTTTAATTCAGAATCAGCAAAATTTTTTTTCGAACAATTTTGTTGGCAGGTCTATTAGAAAAATATAAGTAGCGATTAATAATTAGGTCTTGTTATTGTTATCTGAAATTACTAAATTTCGAGTAATTTTTAAGAGCCTGTCTAATATTTCTAAGCAGTACAGATTTGATGATAAAATTTTTAATATAATACAAATTAAAAAGTACTGAAATATAGTCGTTAAACGGTAGTAGAAACAGGCTCTAAATCTTCGTCCATGCGGTTTTTATCATTATATAGGGTACATCCAAGTTCTTGCGCAATATCTGGCAACCATTCCTCAATTTGTTCTAATGTAGCTCTTTTTTTTAGGTCAAATATCAAACAACGATTGATAAGTTGCATTAAATTTTTTGGTGGTTGTTCGCTATATTGATTTTTTCCCTCGGTTTCTTTTTCTTTAAAAGTTAAATGTTGTTCATACAGATTTTTAACTTTTTCTCCTAAATTTGAAATTTTTGGTGGAAAAACAGGTGTTCCTTTTAAAATATTAAAAATCATACAACCTAAAGTCCAAATGTCACCTTGGGGCAAAGGAAAATTTTTTTCAAATTCTTCATTCACGTTCTTTGACTTTTCTTTTTCAAACCATGGTATTGTTTTTTTTGATGATGGATCTATCATAGCTGAATTAAACCATGATTTTAAATTTTCTGGTGATGAATACATTAAAGTGCAATCATGTGGAGAATTAAATTCTTTGTTGATTGTTGTGTACCGACCTCCAAAATCTATCATCTTTACTACGAAGTTTTTATCATCTTCTTTTTCTTTACAAATACAAAAATTTCCTTCTTTTAAATCTCCAAATATTATGCCTGATTTGTGTAATTTTTTCAGCATAAAAGTTATTTGATACATTAAATTTAATGCATATTCATTAAGTCCATCATCCTCTACACACAAACAACGAAATTTTTTAAGATCGAAGCCTGGAAGAAATTCCGAAACAACAATGTATATTTTTGTTTTATTTTTTCCATTAGGTCCCGAAATATTAAGTTCTATTAAATCCTTTGAAACTTTGGATGTAAATTTTTCGAATTTAATATGAAGATCTTTTTCTATTTTTGCTCTATCTTCGTTTCTAAAAATTTTTAAAACTAAAACTTTTTTGTGTTTTAAGTCATTAGCTTTAAAGACTGGAGAAATTGAATTACTCATTAAATAATTTAATGATATACCTTTTTTTTCGAGTTTCGCGCAAAATTCCGGAAACGATAATGATTTTCCTTCAACTTTAAAACTTTGACTAAATCCAAATATTGTACGATTTAGTTTCTGAAAATATTTTCGTTCAGTTATTCTATTTTTAATTTTTAATGCTTTCATTTTAATTTTCGACACAACTTTGTGATTAAGACTTATACTTTCAATATTTTTCCGAATTTCCGAAATAAGTTTTTTTGCCTCATTGCTTTCACTAAATATTGGTTTGAACGGTATATTAGCAAATTCATCATTGAATTTATCATCGATAACATATTCCTGAAGAAATATTATTATTAATTCAAGAGCCGATTTTAATTCTGTTTGGCACATTTCTGATGAAATTTTAAGGTTATACATTTCAGGATCAATATTCACCACTTGGTGCGTTGCTGATGAGAATTCAAGGGCTGGCATTTCAGGAGCTGTCGGAATTTCAACGTTACGTGTTTCAGGCTTAATATCTTGGTGCGTTGTTGATGAGAATTCAAGGACTGGCATTTTAGGAATCGATTTCGGAGTTTTTTTACTTTCGATAAATTTAAGTAAGTATTTTGAACCAAAAACCGCTAACATAGCTGACGTCATAGTCAAAACCATAGATTTAATTGGATTTTCTTTAATAAACTGTAGAAGATTTCGGGAAGTTTGGGCTGGTGGAAAATTTGATTTTTTTCTTTGCCCAAAAGATTTATTATTTTTACTTCCCCCAGTGATTTTCGCAACTTTTGCTACTGGAATAAAAATATTCACCGTAGATACTACAATTAAAATCGATAATCCCATTGCAATAACTTTTGTGAGATTAAATATTTCTCTGCTAGTTTTTTTAGCGTTTGATTTATTCATAAAATTAAAACTCCTTAGTAATTTTATAATATCTAAATAATGATAATATTTTTAATAATTTATCATTAATTATATACTAAGAATAATAAAAAAATTTTCAAATGCATTTGATTTTTATAGTGCTAAGGCCTGCTTTCACTATTTGAAATGACAAAATTTCGAATAATTTTTGGTTTGGATAAAAAAATTTTTTTTCGCAATACTGACGTATTGTAAAAAAAAATTTAATGTAATGCAAATCAATAAGTACCGAAATATGGTCGTTAAACGGTAGCAAGAACAGGCTCTAGAATAAATTTTCCCTCATTTTCAAATGGAAATAATTAGGCAGAGTCTAAAAATCATTTCGAAAATTAAACTCATAACTGCCAACTTTAACTATATCGCCATCAGAAGCACCTGCGGATTTAAGTTCTTTGTTTACACCATTTTCCGTTAAAACACTTTGGAAATATTGCAAAGAATCAAGATAATCAAAATTTATAATTTCTAATACTTTTTCAAGCCATTTTGAGTTTATTACAAAATAATTATCTTTTTTAAGAACTTCGAATTGGTTCTTATTTTTACGGTAAATAAATGATTTTTCTGTCTTAAATTTAGGGACTGGAGGCAACTGCGAAAGTTTTTCAAAAACTTTACTTAAAAGCTCATTTAGGCCAGTTTTTGCAATTGCTGAAATCGGAAAAAATGGTAATTTATGTTTATCTATATATTTTTTTAAACGCATTATATTTTCTTCTGAAGCTATATCACATTTATTTGCTGCAACAAAACTTGGATAATCTAAAAGTTTAGGTGAAAAATTTCTAAGTTCATTATTTATTAATTCAAAATCTTTTATTGGGTCACGCCCTTCAATTCCAGAAACATCTAATATATGAATTAAAACTCGGCAACGATGAATATGCCTTAAGAATTCATGCCCCAGGCCTGCACCGCTGGATGCGCCTTCGATAAGCCCTGGTATATCAGCTAATACGAAAGAAGAATCTAAGTATTTAACGACCCCAAGAATAGGCGATAAAGTTGTAAAATGATAATTAGCGATTTTGGGCTTAGCTTCGCTCAAAACCGAAAGTAAAGTTGATTTTCCAACATTAGGAAATCCAATTAAGCCAACATCTGCAATCAATTTGAGTTCTAAACGTAATTTGAGTTCTTCTCCCAAACCGCCTGGTTTAGCATATTTTGGGGTGCGTCTTACGGAATTTGCAAAATTCATATTCCCAGCTCCGCCGTGCCCGCCTTTAGCTGCTATAAATTCCTCTGAATCACATATATCACATAAAATTTCTTTTGTTTTATCGTTTATAATTAAAGTGCCAAGCGGCAACTTAATAACTAAATTTTTTCCACCCTTGCCGCTGCATTTTGCAGAACCACCATTACGACCATTTTCGGCAAAATATTTAGTTTTATATCTAAAATCCGCTAGTGTAGAAAGATTAGAATCGCCAATAAAAATTATATCGCCGCCACAACCACCGTTGCCACCGTCTGGTCCGCCGAATGCGGTGAGCTTATCCCTATGAAATGAAATCGCACCATTTCCGCCATCGCCAGCTTTTATTTCAATTTCAGCAACATCAACAAACATCTTTTTTTACTTCCGAATATTTTTTAAAAACTAAATTTATAAAAAATTATATCGTAAATCTAATAAAATTCAAAATACACCCATTATCAATTTGAAGATATAATTTTAAAACAAAAACTGATTTTCGTAACTAAAGAACTTGTTTTTCAAACTAAAAAATTGTATTTGCGAATTTGGGTCTGTTCACACTACAAATTACTCAAAATTTTGTCGTTTCAAATAGTAGGAACAGGCCTTAAATAGCTTCTTTCTAAACCAACGGATTTTACTAAAACAATGCCGACGTATATTGATATTTCAAAGAGCTTTGAATAAAAAATAAAGTGTTCCGGAGAGTCTCGGAAGAAGTCCAGTAATAATAATTTTAAAGTATATGTATATACATTACTAGTATTTTTTTTTATAATCAAACTCAGTTTTAAGTATAAATAGATTATTTAATATTTTTTTAATGCAGATTTATAGCAAAGTTTTTAAAATCCAAGGCACAAGTAAAGTGAATACTGACATGTTTAACTGATGATCAATATAAAATCTTCAAATAAATTTATGTTATTTTAGAAATGTTAAATAAATTTTAACGTTAGCTTTGGGCTAAAAGGAAAAAGAAATGATTTTTGCTGGAATTGTAGCAGGCGGAACCGGAACACGCATGGGCGGGGATATTCCCAAGCAATTTTTGCCGCTTGGCGAAAAACCAATAATAATACATACAATTGAAAAATTTTTGCTTCATCCATTTGATGCTATTTGTGTTGGCGTGCATGAAAATTGGCGGCTTTATGCTCAAGATATTTTTCGAAAATTTAAATTAACTGATAAACGTTTAATTTTAGCAACTGGCGGTAGTATTCGGAACGAAACAATAATGAGTATAATTGAGGAACTTGAAACAAAATTCGGAAGTTCCGACGAACATATTTTGGTCACCCACGATGCTGTGAGACCGTTTATCACACTTAAAGTTATTCAAGAAAATATTAAGTCAGCATTAAAATTCGGTGCATGCGATACATGTGTTTGCTCTCATGATACTATAATTGAATCCGATCAAAATAAATCCAAAATTTTAAATATTCCAGACCGAAAATTTATGTTTTTAGGTCAAACACCACAAAGTTTTAATATGCAAAAATTGAAACGACTTTACAACAATCTTAGTGATAAAGAAAAATCTATTCTCACAGATGCTTGCAGAATTTTTGTTATGAGAAACGAACCTGTTAAAATCGTCGAAGGAGAGTTTTCAAACATAAAAATTACCAATTTAAACGATTATCGTGTTGCGCAATCGCTTTTAACTGAACCTAAAACTATTTAAAATCTGTCCCAAAACAAGCCCTAAAACAGGGCTGAACGCACTAACTAAAATGTTTAAAATTGTCAAAAATTCGTATTTTTAACTCATCTAAGAGCCTGTCTAATATTTCTAAGCAATACAAAATTTTAAAAATTTTAGTTAAATATGTGCTGCCAAAGAAATATTAGACAGGCTCTAAGAATTTTTTGTTTTGATTTAAATCGTTGCTAACATAACTATTTTGAATCTTAATAGCTAATAGTTCTATAGGTTCTATTTTTTAATATAATTTTTTTGACTTCAAACATTGATTTAGTTACAGTAATATTGCAAAATTTTATTATTACATAAGGAGTTATTTAATGGACAAGAAGTATTCAAAAAGTTTCGCAGAGAGAGAGAGAGAGAGAGAGAGAGAGAGAGAGAGAGTTCTGGGGGGGCTTCCAAATGTTAAGAAAAAGAATTAAAGATTCTAATATGGCAAATGCAAAATACTTAGAATCTTTTCTTGCCAAACCAAAA
>JAIRZH010000050.1 GCA_031267335.1 Oscillospiraceae bacterium
AAGTAAATACGTGAAGCTAAAAAAGAGCCTGTCTAATATTTCTAAGCAATACAGATTTAACGATAAAATTTTTAAAATTCAAAGTGTGAGGAAAGCAAATACTGACGTATTTAACTGACGAGCAATACAGAATTTTAAAAATTTTAGTTAAATATGTGTTGCTAAAGAGATTTTAGACAGGATCTAAATTTTTTCACAATACGTCAGTATTGTAAAAAAATTTTCCTTATCTAAACCAAAAATTACTTGAAATTTTGTTATTTCAAATAGTAGAAACAGGCCCTAATAATTGAATTTTGCAGAAAATAAAATATCACGTAAATTTACAAGTTTCTCAGAACTTGTTCACGTTAAACTCGTAAACACAACTTTTGGTAATTTTTTGGCATATTTTTGCTTATTTTACTTGTTTGGGCGCTATTTGAATAAGCGTAAAACACCAAAACATACCCAAAAATTACCTAAAATTTGTATTTGTTTGTTTTACTATTTGAAAAAGCTTCGTTTCCACAAGTGAGCCTATTTTTTTAAAATGCCAAAAATGCATGAAAATCTTGAAAACTTCTTTTTGAAAGGAAAGACTTCTAAATCATTTTTGTCTATAGTTTTCGTGACGAATAATGATATCAAATAAATAATGCCGGCTAACGAAATAGAAGTTAATGTCGCAATTTTAGGCGCAATTAATTGCGAAATAAAATTATAAGAAGTGTACGCAGCTATAGCACAGCATATACTGCAAAATGCAGGTTTAAACAGTATAGAAAATAAATTTATAGTAATATGGGTTATTGTGTGAATTTGATAAATCAACACACTACATATAAAAAAATAACAAATTAATGTAGAAATATTAGCACCATGTATATTTATTTCAGGTATACTAATTAAAATATAATTTAAAATAGTTTTTGCAAGTAACCCCACGGCTAAAATTTTTAATGGTATATCCGGGCGCCCTGCTGCTTGCAAAATACTGCATAGCGACGTACTTATAGAAACAAAAATTATTGCAATTCCTGCTAAAATTATAATTTGCGAAGCAATATATGATTCATTTTTTGAACCGTATATTAAATTTAATATTGGGCAAGACAAGGCAGCTAGACCCATGCCACAAGGCATTGCAATTAAAACGGTTATTTTAAATATCGATTCCACAGCTTTTTTAATTTTTAATCTGTTTTTTTTTATTAAAATTTCTGTCATCATAGGCAAAGCATTTATTGATATTCCTTGTAAAAAAGTAGGTATTAACATGGTTATAGTGGTCATTGTTCCGAAGCATCCCCATAAAAACACATGAACTGTTCCATTATTGATATTATCTTGTGGTATTAAACCAGAAAAACAATTTATTAAAATTAAAGGCGAAACATTTGCGATATGATTTAATCTGTTTTGTATGATAATTGAATCTATTGCACCTGATAAATTAGTTATAATCGCGCCTAAACCAATTGGAATAGCAAGTTTTAACAAATCTTTTATAATTATTTTGGTTGATAAAGTTTCTGGTGATTTTTCAATTTTATATTCAGGGATAATTTTTTTCAGTTTTAAATGTTTAATATACATGTATAAATATCCAAAAAAAGCAGCTATTGTAATCCCTAAAATCGCTCCAGCAGCCCCAAAAGCAACAATTAAACTTTTGGCCATCTCTGGGCTTGATGGATGAAACCCGAATACTGTTTTATGACGCAAAAACTCATTATTAGCTTTGTTTAACGTAAAGTATGCTAGAGCAAGGCCAAAAACCACTTTGCCTATTGCTTCGACTACTTCCGAAACAGCTGTAGGTATCATATTGCGCATTCCTTGATAATAACCTTTATATATAGACATCAAACACACAAATAATACAGTTGGTGCCAATAAAAAAATCGAATAAATTACATTGGGCGAATTTGTGAATTTTGCAAACGGATAAGCACAAATCATCATTAAAGTAGTTCCAAAAATACCTGTGAATATAAATATATAGGTTGATAATTTACGAATTTTTTCAATATCTTTAAATTTATTTTCAACCATTTTTTCTGAAACCATTTTTGATACAGCAAGTGGTAATCCTACTGTGGAGAGTGCATAAATTGGATTATATAAATTATAAGCGGAATTAAAATAACCATACCCTTCGGCACCTAAAATAGCTACTAAAGGTATTTTAAAAACAGCACCTAAAATTTTTGTTATCAACATTGCTAACATAATAATAATTGTACCTTTTGCGAACGATTGGGTGACTTGTTTATTGCATTTATTCATTATTATATTTATTCTCCTTATTTTTTGTTTTGCATAAATAATATTTACGAAAAGCTTGATAATTTTAATACAAAAATTTTTAATATTAATAGTGTCTGTTCCCATTGCCCAACTATAAATTCAGTAATTTTTGATTTATATTACGTTAAATTTTCTTATAATATGGCAGTTTTTTTTTAAAAAAATTTCCCTTATTTCGTCAGTTAAATACGTTAGTATTTGTTTTACTCGCGTTTTAAAAATTTTTATCATAAATCGTTGCGTTTTTAAATTGCTAATATGAATTCCTCGCCCCTGCATAATATATAAATGTGGAGCGAAGAAGGAAAATTTTTAAAAAAATATTGCTGTAAGCATAAATATAGTAAATTCTACAAGCGCAGAAATTAAAGATCCGTTGGTGACTTTAACCATAAATTCTTTTTCTAAATCTAGTTGTTTAGCTATTTCTCCTCCGGCTAAATTAATCGATTGAATAGCATCAGAAGCGAATTTATTTTCTTCTGGAATTTGAACATTACCAACTATTTTTTCGGCGGCAAAACCGAAAACATCTTTAATTATTTTATTTCTATTAAATCTAAAAATCTCAGTCGTAAGAAATTTTCCTACTAGTGGAATACATTCTAAAATTTTTAACCATTCAAGGAAAAAATAAATTTTTGTCAAACAACCAGCAGCTACTAAAAATATTTTTAAAATGCCTTTTAATATTCCAACTTTCTGTTTTTCATTTTTTTTAGTTTTTTGTTTTTTGTCTTTTTGATTTTTTTGTATATAAACAATCTGAGGTGCCACTCCTTTTGCAAATATTACATCAAAAAAATTATTGCAACTATAAACAAATACCAATAACAATATTAAAATTTTTTTAAAATTTAAACTTATCATTTTCATCTTTATATTTTGATACCTTTTTGTAGTAATTTTTGATTTATATTGCTTTTAAAAATTTGTTAATCATAAAACCCGTAAACACAAATTTTGGTTAATTTTTAACATCTTTTTTTGTTTATTTTCCTTGTTTGATGCCAGCCGAGTAGAACCAAAATTATTAAAACATGCTCAAAAATTACCTAAAAATTTGTATTTTGATTTAATAAGAACAAGTTCTTAAATTCTCTTGTAATACGGCAATATTATTTTAAAATTTTTGTTTGCCCAACCAAAAATTACTCAAAATTTTACAATTTTAGACAGTAGAAACAATCCCTAAGAGCCTGTCTGATATTTCTGAGCAGTATGGATTTTATAATAAAATTTTTAAAATTTAAAGTGCGTTAAAGCAAATACTGACGCACTTGGCCAACGAGCAATATGATTTTTAACTAAATATGTGTTGCTTAAGAGATATTAGACAGAATTTAAAGCGCATTTTATCATAATAGCACATTCTACACGCTTTTTTTCTAATTCACAAAATATTTCATACGGCTCTTTAATGTCATTATTGAACTTCCAATTATTTGCCGCGCATCCCCCACAACAATAAAATTTAGCCCAACATTCATTACATTTTTTAGTCGAATATATATTAGGTTTCGAAAATTCCTGTTTAAATTTTGAATGAAATTTGTTTTGAATACTGCTTGGATTATCAATATTGCCAAGCTTAAATTTTTTAACTCCTATGAACTGATGGCATGGATATGCATCTCCAGATGGATCTACAGCGAAATATTCATTCCCACAGCCGCAACCTTTAATACGTTTAATTATGCATGGGCCATTTTCGAAATCAATTTTAAAATGAAAAAAATTTATATTTGAACCATTTTTTTTAAGATCGATAATTTTATTTGCCAATTTTTCATATTCTTCAAAAATTTTTTTCAAATCAGAATGTTTGATTGAAAGTTCAAAATTTTCATCTATAACTACAGGTTCAATTGAAATATTATTAAATCCAAGTTCATATATGCTTAATACATCTTTACAAAAATCAAGATTTTCCTTAGTGAAGGTTCCCCGAATATAATAATTTTTTCTATTTTTAATTATTTTTTGAAATTTCGGGACGATATCTTCATAATAACCTGAGCCCGTAACGTCTACACGCATTAAATCGTTCACACTTCTTCTGCCATCGAGTGATAAAATCACACTAAATATTTCTCGATTTATAAAATCAATTTTTTCATCATCTAATGCAATACCATTTGTAGTAATAGTAAATCTAAAATTTTTGTTATATTTTTTTTCGATACTTCTAGCATATTCAATTGTATTTTTTATAACTTCAAAATTTGTTAAAGGTTCACCGCCAAAAAAATCAACTTCTAAATTTTTGCGATTACCGCTTTCGGAGACTAAATAATCAATAGACTTACGCGCAATAGAATCTGACATTAATTTATCTTTCGAATTAAAATTTTTAGCTGCAAAACAATACCGACACCTCAATTGGCAAGCATTAGAAACATTTAAACACATTGCTTTAAAAGGTGAATTTATTTGTTGTTTTAATTCTTCCGGTATTTCGTCATTTGATAATAAACGTTTGCTATCTATTAGATCGATTATTTCTATTAATATATCTTTAACTTGTTTTTCGCCATATTTAGCAAATAAACTGTTCATTTTTTCAGGCGATTCAGCGAAAACGCAAAAAATATCATAAGCATCATCATCCATTACATGAATCGCACCGCTATTAATGTCTAAAACTATATTGAAATCGCCTTGTTTATACTTGTGTATCATAAACTAAACTTGAGGATTTTCATGATTTAAATCCGATTCGCACGACTGATTCGCAACAGTAACGGAAGTTTTGCATGCCGACTGGCATGAAGCTTGGCACTCACCACATCCGCAATCATGAATTGGTTTTTTTTGATTCCCATCACTAATAGTTTTAATATGTTTCATTTAAATTAACCCCACAAAATATAAATTTTAAAACTCAATACTTCTAAAATAATATTAGAAACGTCCAGACAGACTTTGATTAAGAAAAATTAAGTAAAAAATACCTAAAATTTAAAAAGAAATTGTAATTCAAACTTGAAATCAATGCCTGATAATCATAATACACATTATTTTTGATAAAACAAGTATTTCAGGCCATAATAAGCAGACTTGTCTATCAATAAAAAAAGTTAAACTAAAAATTAAAATGAAAGAAAAAAACTAAATTAAAATAAAAATATAGTAAAGGCAGTAAAAATGTTAATAGATATAAATGAGGTATTAGGGCCTGTTCCCACTACTGTTTAACGACCATATTTCGGTAATTTTTGATTTATACTACGTTAATTTTTTTTACAATACGTTAAGTATTGTAAAAAAATTTTCCTTATCCAAACCAAAAATTACTCGAAATTTTGTTATTTCAAATAGTGGGAACAGGCCCTAGTAAATAAAAGATTAAGCCAAGCGATGTTAGGGGTAAGTAATATAGAATTCAAAAACACATTGCCAGAGTTTGAAAAAATATTGCTAGAAAAAGCGAAAGCAAAAAAACGTAAAAGAGCAGTAGGAGCAGGTTGTGTTCTTAAATTGTTGATATGAATTCTTCGCCCTGTGTATTGCGTGGGGGCGAGGAAGTAAAGCTATAAATTTGTGACATAACCTAAAAAACAATATTCAGAAAAAAAAGAAAAGACACACAAGAAAAAACATAAAAAATGTTTTCATACCTCATAAGAAACCTAGAAAAAAGCTACTTTCTGATGAACAAAAAGAAGAAAATCAAATTATTTCAAGTTATAGAATCAAAGTCGAACATGCAATTTGT
>JAIRZH010000098.1 GCA_031267335.1 Oscillospiraceae bacterium
ATTAAATATAACTTTGTTAAATTTATATTTTCGTTTTTCATACGAAAACATAAGATATCAACACGAAAACATAAAATTAATCTTTTTTTCAAGAAAAGATAAACTGAAGCAATTTCATCACGCGAAGGAATGAACTGAATGATATCTTCAATCTTTTCATCTGACATAAAATTTTCAAAAATACGTTTTTGTTTGAGCGCTTTTAATGTATCTAAAAAAGAAAATTTTATTTCAAGAATATGCAAATTAATATTAGCCGTGCCTAAAAACATATTTTTTCTTAATCTAAAAGCAATATCAAGTTCGTCACCAGGAACATAAAAAAATTCTTTTTTAGAAACCCCAAAAAGTACAGTATCGAAAATTCGGTTATTTTTTGAAAACTTTAGACGTAAATGGCGCCCATTACTAATTGGAGAAATTTTTATTAATTTTGTATTGGTTATAGCAAAAATCGGTTCTAAATTTTCTGTTCCAAAAGGTTTGAATACTGAAAAATCCTCAAAACTTTCAATAGAAATTTCTTCTAATTCAAGCATACAATCGATTTTTAATATCGGGAATGGCATTTCAATTTCTCTGGCATATTTAAGAAGTTCAGATTTAAAATTTTGCAAATTTTCAGTTTTTAAATTCGATCCACTAGCCATCGGATGGCCGCCGAAACGATCTAAATATTTTGAACAATTTTTGCATGCAGCATGAATGTCAAAGCCATCTATGCTGCGTCCAGACGCGTGCGCTTCAAGACCGTCTACGGCGATTAAAAAACAAGGTCTACCAAATTTTGAAGATATATGAGCAGCGATGATTCCCAGTACACCGTGATTCCAAGAATCGCTCCAAACAAATATAATACGATCGAATTGAACTCCCATTTCAATAATTTTTCGTTTAACATCTTCTAAAACTTGGTTACTGGCATTTTTTCGCGCTATATTTTCGTTCATTAAAAAATTGAAAAGTTCTTCGGCTTCAGAATTTGATTCACTTAAAAGAAGTTTTGCGGCTGCTTCTGGATTGCCCATACGTCCACAAGCATTAATTTTAGGCGCAATTTTGAAACTTACATCAGTTGAAGTAACTTCTTCGCATATTCCACAATTTTCAAGAAAAACCCTGACGCCCGGTTTTATAGTTGTTTCTATTGCTTTTAATCCTAATTTAACTAATTCACGGTTTTCATCCCGCAAAGGAACAGAATCAGCAATAGTCCCAATTGCTAAAAAATCTCCATATTTTTCAATAAGTTCTGATCTGCTTTTTTTGCCACGTTCTAAAGCTTCGATTACTTTAAAAACAACTCCAACCCCAGCAAAATCTTTAAAACCATCGGGGTTAAGATGCGGATTCACTATTGCTACGGCTTCGGGGAGTTTTTCTGGCGGTCTATGGTGATCAGTGACAACAACATCAATGCCGAATTCTTTCTTAGCAAATTCGATTTCTTCAACAGCGGAAACACCATTATCGACCGTAAAAATTAAATCCACACCATAATCAGCGATTTTTCTAACTACATTTTTACTCAATCCATAACCATCGGCATAACGAGAAGGCAAAAGATAAGTTAAATCTGCCCCTCTTTCCAAAAGATACGAATAAATCATCGCAGTAGAAGTAATACCATCAGCGTCATAATCGCTAAAAATACAAATTTTTTCAAAATTTTCTAATGCTTTTTCGACTCTTACTATCAAATCTTTCATACCGACAAAAGATTCCGGATCAGAAAATTCAATAGTGCCATTTAAAAATTTATAGATTTCTTGATATTCGGTAAAACCGCGGGTGATTAACAGTCGTGCTAATAATTTAGATATTCCCAACTCATTACAAATTTTGTCAACTAAATCAATTTCAACATCTGGCAAAACCCAATTTTTTAATTCCATTTATATCCTTTTATATAGATCAAAAAAATTTGTAATTAAACCACAAAATAGATACCGAAAACTTTCAAAATTTAGATGTTATTCAATTCATTTATCACGAACCGTGGTGAAATTACCTTACTTAAATAGAATATATATTAAAATTTTAAAAAACAAATAAATTTATTGCCAGTAAATTTAATAGATATTTTATAAATTTAGTAATTTTTAAACAAAAAATAAAATTACACACTATTTTTGCTGTTCAATCATAAGTTTTGGTATTCTTTGGTTTGTGTTGTTATTAAATTTTTTAAAATCTAAAAGCTTAGGAAAACTCGAAGATTATTTATGAGCTTAAAGCCTGCTTGATGTCTCTAATGCAGCACATATTTAGTTAAAATTTTTAATTCTATATTGCTATTGCTTGCAAATTGAATACATCAGTATTTGCTTCCCTAGTACTTTAAATTTTAAAAATTTTACCGTAAATCTGCACTGCTAAGAAATATTAGATAAGCTTTTAATGTAAGTCATTTTTCCAAAACATATATTTCCGCAAAACTTCTTCCGAAATTTAAACATTCTTTTTTGGAATTAAGATAGATATCTAAGGCACATTTTCCATTTTTCAAAGCGCCTCCGGTATCGTTTGCAACACATTCTATAGTTTTGCCATTTCGAAAAACTGCAATTACTTTACTGCCATAAGGTATCTTTTTAGGGTCAACTGCTGCCATTCCACATTTAGGAATTTTCCCAGTGGAAGTTAGTTTTTTTCCGTCTGCAGTATAAGCAGTCACGTCGCCTGTTATTTTCTTGACATAGCTATATTTTTTACCGCTTATTACAACGATTTTATTTTCTTTATTTTCTAATTTTACATTTTTATTTTCTGATTCTAAATTATTTGCTTTTTTAAGATCAATATTTTTTTTATTAGATTTTATTTGCTGATTTTTAGCGATATTTTTAAAAGTTTTTGCTTTTTTTTTGGGTTCTGGGGTTTTGCTATGCTTGTTTTTTTTTGAATTATTTTCTATTTGAAAATTTGTTTTGGACTGCTTTTTTTGTTCAACTTTTTTTTCTGATTGCTCGATTTTGAGAGTTTCTTGCGGAGAATCTATTTTTTCAAATACCGCCATTGAAGTTTCGCCAACAAGAGTGCAACCAATAAAAAATATAAAATATAATTCAAAAAGAATTATCGCCGCAAAATAAATATTTTTTTTAAAAGTTTTGGGTGAAAAACATTTAATTACAATATTGATAAAATTTCCTCCTCGTTTGTAACTTTGATATTAAATATATAGAACATGTAAGAATTTTATTCTACAATTTTTAAGAGTCAAATTTATAAGAAAGAAATTTTTTTTAATTTTTTATTTAAATTGTAACAATAAAAATTAAAAATATTATAAAATTAAATATCTGATTTTAAAATATTTATACAATTTATCTTAAAAACCCAATTATAAAATCTAAAAAACTATTAAATTTACCAAAATTAAAAAAAAATTATAAAAAATACAAATTTGAAACAAAAAATTTCGATTATGTAGTTTTTAGTAACTTTTGAAATTTCAAAAACATAACAGATTAAATTTTAGCCCCGTTTTTACTATCTAAAAAATAACTAAATTTCGAATAATTTTTAGTTTAATATAGCTTTTTGATTTTAAATATGTGACAATTAAAGCCTCCTTTAATTTCCATGTGCCAGGTTTAGTTCCTCCGTTTTCAGACGGATAGCTTTAGCTCGTTTTCGCTCTTTTTGATTTTTACTTTATCTAAATTTGTTTATTTCCTTACGTCCTTTAGCCGCCTTTAGGCGGTAACAAATCTTTCGTCTTTGGGCGAGAGTGGTTTAAATAGTGAGAACAGGCCCTAGTTAATGCTTTTAAATTTTCATGGGATTTAAAGATTTTATTCGATTTTTAAATTAATTGATTATATAATTATTTTTTTGATTATTTTAAAATAAACGGAATTCGAAATGAAAATTCTTTCGTTAGATTCAACCGATAAAAAAGTTTCAGTTTCTTTAATGGAAAATAAAAAAGTTTTAGCAGAGTTTTTTTTGAATTCTGAACTTAAATGTGGCCAAACTCTTGCGCCGCTTGTGAATTCAGTTTTGAATAATTTCGATTTTTCCGTTAAGGACATAGATTTTCTCGCTGCCAGTATTGGCCCGGGATCATTTACAAGTATCAGGATAGGTGTTTCGTTAATTAATGGGATGGCGCTAGCTTTGCAAAAAAAATGTATTGGTATTTCATCGCTTTTAGCGCTTGCATATAATTGTTTGGATGATAATAAAATATTGTGTTCATGCATTCATGCGCGCGAAGATGAAATATATTGTGGGATTTTTGAGTCTAAATTAGGAATAATTAATAGAATTTCAGAAGATAAAGCAATAAAAATATCAGAATTAACAAATATAATTAAGAATTTTAAATCTGATATAACTTTGATTGGCAGTGGAACGGAATTTTGCTATAATGAGCTTGCGGATTATCCATTTGATTTTAAAATCGGAAATGAAAAACATACAGCAGCTTTTAATGTTGGTTTAGCAACGTTTGATTTTTTAGAAAATTCTGAAGCCGTAGAATATTTAGAACCAAATTATATAAAACTTTCAAAAGCAGAAAGAGAATTTAAAGAAAAATTGCAATGATAATTTTAGGTGAATAATGCCAAATAGTAAAATCTCTATTTTATTAGGTTCAGATCATGCGGGTTTTGTATTAAAAGAGGAAATAAAAAAAAATCTTAAAAAAAACAATACTAACCTAAAAGATATAGGGATTTATAGCTATCAATATTCCGATTATCCTATTATAGCGTTCGAATTATCTAAACTAGTAGCCAAGAATAATTTGAACTTTAATAAAAAAATTAAATGTTTTGGCATTCTTATTTGCGGCACTGGAATCGGAGTATCAATTGTCGCGAATAAGATTCCCGGGATTCGGGCTGCGTTATGTTCTAATGAATATCATGCTCAAATGGCCAGAAAACACAATAATGCTAATATTATATGTTTCGGAAGCAAAGTAACTAGTGTCCCTGATTCAATTAAAATGATTAAGATTTTTTTAGAGACCGATTTTGAAGGTGGAAGACATGAAATTAGGCTTAAACAAATTGAAAAGTTAAACGAGCCTCAAGAGAATTTAATGTAAGTAAATTAAGGTGATAAATTGCTAGATTTATACGAAAGTTTGAAAAAATATAAAAAAATTATGTTGTTCTTTCTTGATTTTGTAGTTTGGAACAGTTCTTTTTACTTATCTTTTGCAATTAATAAAAATAGTTTTTCATTATTAAGCAGTGAAAAGGATTTTATAAGCTACATAATTTTTGTTAATATTTGTTTCTCGATTATATTTTTGTTTTTTAAACTTTATGATCGAATTTGGCGTTATGCTGACATCGAAGACTTTTTTTACGCAGGATTAGCAACTTTTTGCGCTAATTTTTTGTTTTGCAGTTCGACAATTATATTTGGCATGAATATCGGAATTAGAACTTATGTTTTATTTTTATTGATATCAGAATTTTTAAACTTTATGATTAGGCTAATTTATAGAGTTAATATAATTCTAGATAACAATTCGAACTGTGATATAAGCAAAAAAAGACTCTTAATTGTTGGAGCCGGCGAAGCGGCTGCGATGGTATTGCGCGAAATTTCTAAGCATACTGAAAATGAATATTTGCCGGTTTGTGTTGCAGACGATGATCGTTCTAAAATAGGCAGAAGTGTTTATGGGACAAAAGTAAAAGGCTCAACTTATGAAATTCCGAGTATTTGCCAAGAAGAAAAAATTAAAGTTATATTATTTGCGATAATTAATATTTCTTCTTTAGAAAAACGAAGAATTTTAGATATTTGTTCTAGAACTAACATTGAAGTACGAGTTATTCCTGGTATATATGAAACTTTCACAGCTGAAACACCTATAGTACCAACGATTCGTCATGTTGAGATAAAAGATTTGCTCGGCCGCGAACCGGTGATTTTCGATGCAAAAAGTTATGGAAATTATATTTTTAACAAAAATGTTTTCATTACAGGCGGAGGTGGTTCGATAGGCTCGGAGTTATGCCGTCAAATCGCTCATTTGAATCCAAAAAAATTAATTATTTTTGATATCTATGAAAATAATGCTTATGAAATCCAACAAGAATTAATAAGAAAAAACAAAAATTTAAAATTCGAGGTTCAAATTGGTAGCATTCGAGATTCTGCTAAACTTAAAAAATTATTTTCCGAAAAAGAAATCGATGTAGTTTTTCACGCGGCAGCACATAAGCATGTACCTCTTATGGAATACAATCCTGAAGAAGCTGTAAAAAATAATGTATTTGGAACTTTAAACACTGCTTTAGTGGCACAAAAATATAAAATCGAAAAATTTGTTTTGATTTCGAGCGATAAAGCTGTAAATCCGACTAGCATTATGGGCGCTACAAAAAGAATCTGTGAAATGATAGTGCAGTTTATGAGCAAAAGTTCCGAAAAAACTGAATTTGTATCCGTCAGATTTGGAAATGTTCTTGGCTCGAATGGTTCGGTTGTCCCAATTTTTGAGGAACAAATTAAAAATAAAGGTCCAGTTACAGTTACTCACCCTGAAATAATAAGATATTTTATGACCATCGCCGAGGCCGTTTCACTAGTGTTAATCGCAGGAAGCATAGCTCACGGTGGAGAAATTTTTGTTTTGGATATGGGTGAACCGGTTAAAATTAAAGATTTAGCTGAAAATATGATAAGGCTTTCCGGTTTTGTGCCTAATAAAGACATTAAAATTGAATATACAGGTTTAAGGCCCGGTGAAAAGCTATATGAAGAGCTTTTAATAAGAAAAGAAATTGTCAAACGCACAGAAAATAAAAAAATCTATATTGAAAATCCAGTTGATTTTGATATAAAAAAGTTTAAACAAGAATTGAATAGTTTGAATTCTGCGTGCGAAAACAATGACCAAGATTTAGTTAAAAAGATTTTATCTGACATCGTACCTTTGCAAAAAACTATTTAGAGGACTCTAGATAAATTAAAATACGATTTTTGGTATTTTTTGCTATCTAATTAAAAATTATTCGAAATTTGGTCATGCCCTGAAATTATATAAAGCATTAGTATATAATTAAATATCAGTATATAATTACGAATACTGTAAAACATTACATAAATCGGAGTATAAATAATTATGGTAATAATCAAAAAAACAATCACTTGCGCTCATTGTGGAAGTGACAAAATTAGCAAACATGGGTTGTGCCCTTAAATTGTTGATATGAATTCTTCGCCCCGCGTATTGCGCGGGTGCGAGAAAGTAAAACTATAAATTTGTGACATAACCAAAAGGATGAAATTGCTTCAGTTTATCTTTTCTTGAAAAAAAGATTAATTTTATGTTTTCGTGTTGATATCTTATGTTTTCGTATGAAAAACGAAAATATAAATTTAACAAAGTTATATTTAAT